>JAZSMR010000028.1:0-57444 GCA_045535965.1 Acutalibacteraceae bacterium | reverse complement strand
TCGTCTTGAGGCTACGGCCCGACTTGCTTTCAATCATTGTTGTCAAGGCAGAAAGGAAATAGGAAAAAAGATTTATGCTACCTTGCCACCGATGAAGCTCTGCCGTGAAAATCAAATTTGGTGGTCATTAGAAAAAGAAGAAAAGCTTCCCTTCTTACAGAATGCAATTATGGAAAGCTATCGTTACTTAAGCAGCTTTATTTGGCTTTTGGCTGATGCTGACATTCTTCCTGTGGAAACAGAGCTTCTGATTTTAAAGAAGGATTTTGAAATTGAAGAGATTATGCTCGACGGTAACCGTCCCAAAAACAGTTGGGGCGATGTATGGATTGAATATGATATCGCAAGCAAATATGCAGTGCTGAAGGATTATGAAAATATGTACAAACATCTTTACTTAGCAGTTAAGCGAGCAAAGGACTGCGATAACCGTCCTGAGGAAGAGACATACAGTGCACTTTTGGTTGGTGATATTACCAAAAGGAGAGTTGATTTTGACACTGCTGACAGCCGTTCTCTTTGTGAAATTCTTCGCGACAAATGGTTACAGGATGAAGAGTTTGACTGTGTCCGCGAAACTGATAGGTTTAAGGAAATCATTGAAAGCTTAAGTTGAATATATAAATCAAAAGTCCCGTCGGGAAAACAGCAACCTAGCAATCCTGACGGGACAAATTTTATATTCAACCTTTGCAATTTTTTACAAACTCATCGAAAAGTTTTTGCTCTAGAGCATCTTTTTTACTCATATGCTCAGGGTGCCACTGTACACCAATGCAGAAAGGATGCTCCTTAAGTTCGAGAGCTTCAACAAAACCGTCTTCACTGACAGCAGAAACGATGAGATTTCCGCCAACATTTTCTACAGCCTGATGATGGAGACTGTTTACTCCCACCTTGCTTTTACCGAAGATCCCATAAAGTTTCGTATCTTTAGCAACACTAACCTTGTGAACAGCTTTTGCTCTTTTCAGAAAATCTGAATGACTGCATTTTTTTATATCTGCAATATCCTGATAAAGTGTACCGCCATATACGGTATTGAGAAGCTGAAAGCCTCTGCATATACATAAAACAGGCTTTTTTGTTTCTACAAAAGCCCCGAATATCTGAAACTCATTTTTATCCCGCAGCCCATTAGGCTTGCCGCATTTTTCTTCTCTTTCTCTGCCGTAAAGTATGGGGTCGATGTCTGCTCCGCCCGGAAGAAGAAGTCCGTCACAGGAAAGAGCTTCTCTGATTGCATTTTCAGTATCATCAAGCTCAATCCATCTGACAGTTGCGCCGGCTCTTTCGAGGCTCTTCACATACTTACTTTTCATATATTTTCTGAACAGGTCAGTACCCATCTGAGGAATAGCGATAGTTAAAGACATAAAATCCCTCCTTAATTAACAATATAAGAAAATATTAACAGATTTGTTTGACTTTGTCAATTTAAAATGATATCATAATAAAGTAAAACTTATACCTAAGGAGATACTGTATGAAATACGATTTTACAAGTGTACCTGACCGCAGAGGCTGTGGCAGCAACAAGTGGAACGGTGCTAAAAATGCTTCCACTGAATTCGTGCCCTTATCTGTGGCTGACATGGAGTTTTATCCTGCACCGAAGATAGTCGATGCTATCAAAAGGACGGCAGAAACCTCTGTTTTAGGCTACACAAGTCCTACTGATGAATACTATGACGCAGTTATTTCATGGATGAAGCGCAGACACAATTTTGATGTGAAAAAGGAATGGATTATAAATACTCCCGGTGTTGTTGATGCTCTGGCAATTCTCATTCAGGCTACCACAAAGGCCGGTGACGGAGTAATCATTCTCACACCTGTGTATTATCCTTTTGATATGGCAGTACTTGCCAAAAGCAGAAAGATTGTTTACAGCGAGCTTATTGACGTGGGTGGCAGATATGAAATTGACTATGCTGACCTTGAAAAGAAATGCAAAAAGGCAAGCGCCCTTCTTTTCTGCAACCCCCATAATCCCGTGGGCAGAGTATGGACAAAGGACGAAATGAAAAAGGTAGCCGAAATATGCTGCCGTAATAATGTTTTTATCATAGACGATGAGATTCATCACGATCTGATAATGCCCGGATATGAGCATACGGTTATGTCAAAAGTTGGTGACTTTGTGCTCGATAATATCGCTGTCTGTACCGCACCGAGTAAGACATTCAACCTTGCAGGTCTTCAATGCTCCAATATCATAATTCCCAATGCCAAGGTTCGAGCAAAGGCTACTGCATGTTCACTTTTCAATATGCAGATGGGACTTAACATTTTCGCTTACCCTGCCTGCATAGCTGCATATAACGAGTGTGAGGACTGGCTCGATGAACTGCTTACCGTAGTACACGAAAACGCCAAACTCGTTGAAAACTTTATGGCTGAGCATTTCCCTGAGATTAAAGTTTATCCTCTTGAAGGTACATATCTTCAGTGGCTTGATATGAGAGGTTTGGGTATGACTCATATTGAGCTTCGTGAAATGTTGGAGGGTGCAGGTCTGTATCTCGATAACGGAGAGATGTTCGGAGCTCTCGGCAGAGGCTTCCAGAGAATTAATCTCGCCTGTGCTAAGGTTACAATTGAAAAAGCTCTTCTGCGCTTTAAGAATGCCGTTGAGGAAGTGCGCAGAATATGGGAAGAAAAAGGCAAACCCTATCATAAAACACTCACCGTCGGCGATAAGCTTGAAAATTTCACTTACACCTCAGCTGACGGAACAGAAAAGACACTTGACGGCAACAGAAAAACATTTATTGTATTTTCAAGATTTTATGACTGTGAGCTTTGCAAGGTGCTTTTGGCTTCCTTTACCGCTTCTTATCCTGTTTTCAAGACTATGGGCTACGACATTAAATTTATTATGCAGAACGAGGCTTATACTCTTGCGGCAAACCAGAAAAAATATCCCTTTGAGCTTATCGCAGATCCTAAATTTGAGCTTTACGATAAGTATAACGTATTCGAAGCAGACGGTATAGTAAATTTGCTTGCAGGAGATAAAATCATTGAGCTTGTAATAGGCAAAAATGTATACAAGCTTCTGAATTTAGATATGATAGAATCTATAAACTCTGCTTTGGAGCCCAACGAAAAAACGGAAGGTCCAAGAGAAAATCAGCTCTGTGCTTTTGTTGCAGTGGACAAAGACATGACTGTTACCTATGCGCATTATGCAAAGACAATGACGGATTTCCCTGCGGTTAAAGATATAATCAAGATGCTTAAAAAGTAAGGAGATGTTAAAATGAGTGAAAAAGTTAAAACTCAAGAAAAAAGAAAATTAAGCGTTGCCGAGCTTTCCTGCTACGGTATAGGTAACTGCATAGGCTCAGGTATATTTGTTTCAATGGGTACTGCAATCGGATTTACAGGTCGCTCAATCACCCTCGCTCTTGTTGCAGCTTGTATAGTGGTACTTTTTGCTTATGCCTATAAAACCCTTATGTCAGGTATGTTTGTGCTGCCCGGCGGCAACTACAGCCAGTCGGCACTTCTTCAGCCGCCGCTTCTAGTAGGTGTTACTGCCATTTCAAGTATTTTCTCAGGTCTTGCCTTCGCTATGTACGGTCTTTCGGTTGTGGAATATGCTTCGATTATCTTCCCTCAGATTGAGCCTTACGGTAAATTTATCGCCATCGGTATTATAACCCTTTTCTTTGCCACAACCTTTATGGGCGGAAAGTTTATGGCTAAATTTAATCTTGTTATGGTAGGAGTGCTTATTATTTCACTTCTTTTCTATATCTTTGCAGGTCTTCCCAAGGTTGATTTTTCAACTGCCAACCCCTTCTCAGAGGGATATTTCAGCGGCGGACCCTTCGGTTTCATTATGGCGGTTGCCATGATGAGCTTCGCTTGTCAGGGCGCAACAAGACCCATTGAAATGACTCCTGATGCAAAGGATCCCAAACGCTCTCTTCCGAAGGCTATTCTTATTGCATCCTTTGTGGTTATGATTGTTTATGTACTCATCGCAATTGTAACAGCAGGCGTACTTCCCATTGAACAGGTTGCAGATAAAAACCTCGGTGTTGTTGCAGAAAAGATTTTCCCCCATGCTATTTACGTTATATTTACTCTTGGCGGTGCTTGCTTCGCTATCGCAACATCTCTTTACGGTGCTATTGCAGGTGTTCAGCATCCTATGCTTGCCACTATTGAAGATGGCTGGCTTCCTGCTGTACTCGGCAAGAAAAACAAAAAAGGCTATCCATGGGTTATGATGCTTGTGCTTTACATTGTCGCAGTTGTTCCCGTGTTTGTTGATATGGGCCTTGATGACCTTATTTCACTTATGATGATTCCTGTTATGATTCTCAATCTTATCAACAACTGTCTTATGTTCAGGCTTCTCAAAAAGTATCCCGATGCCTGGAAAAACAGCTTTTTCCATATGCCGAAATTTGCATTCAACATCACTATTGTTCTTGCGATTATCGCAGATCTGCTTATCAGCGTTTCGCTCTTTACAACCCTTGAAGCAGGCGACCAGTACTTCCTCATCGGTATGGTTGTATTCCTCTTTGCATTCAGCTTCTACAGAATCAAAGCAGGAAAAATTGACCTTAAGGCTCTTGAAATTGCAAAAGCCCAGGCTGAGAAGGCAGTTGAGGAAAGCATAGTTACTGACTAAAAGAAATAAGTTATCTTTGAAAATCTGTTGATATACTCATTCGACAATGAAAAAATATTACATTATACTTAATTAGAGATGAGATATTGCATTTGCAGAATGTACCCATTTGCGAATGAGAAAATTTATAGTTAGTCTTCATTGAAATATACTAATACCGTGAAAAAACTCTCTGTATGTGATATTGAAAATTATAACAGAATGTGCAACAATATACTCAGAAAGAGATGTCACTTTCATTTTTATGAAACGAGGTTTTGCTATGAAGTTAAATATAGGTGAAACAGTTAAACGGTTAAGAAAGTAAAAATAGATATATCAAAAGATCTTAAATGGTAAATGAGTTAATGGTTATTTGTGCAGCAACAGGCAAAGCACTTTTTATAATAGTTTTTAATTGGATTATTTTTTGGGTTTAGCTATAATAAAAGCATAGACATAAATATGTCTCAAAATCTTATCAAAAAGGAGTTTTAGTATGTTTGAAAAAATTATAGGAATTATTCTTTCGGTTCTCACAATGGTTGGCTCAACCGTTTTAGGCATTGCTCCGAAATACGAAGTGTTTTCTGATATCGCTTACGGTGCAGGTGAAAGAAATGTAATTGACATTTATGTACCTGCCAAGGCTTATGAAAAGGAAGAAAACGGCTGTATTCTTTTTATTCACGGCGGATCCTGGTCATCAGGCAGTAAGGATGAAATGATGGGAGAATGTGTGGCTCTTGCAAACGAAGGCTACATTACCGCAAGTATGAGCTATACTCTTATTAACGATGAAAACAGAGATACATACAGCGTTATTACTGTTCTTGATGAAATTACTTCAGCTATTAAGGAAATCAAAAAGTTTTCAGATGAAAAAGGTCTTAACATAACAAAGCTGGCAACCTCAGGCTACTCAGCAGGTGCACATCTTTCTATGCTTTATTCTTATTCCCGTCCTGAGGAAAGTGCCATACCTCTTGCCTTTGCCGCAAATAAGGTAGGTCCCTCTGACTTTACCACAGAGGCTTGGGGAGAGGCAGGCCCCAGAATTGCAAAAATGCTCGCAGGTGCAGCCCTTACCGAGCAGTATATGAACGAAGGTAAAGAAAAGGAGCTTATTGAGCTCGTTTCACCCGTATATTATGTTAAGGAAAACTCAATTCCCTCACTGTTAGCTTATGGCGGCAAGGATAAAACTGTACCCGTAGGAAATGCCGATTCGGTTAAAAAGGCTTTTGAAGAGTCAGGTGCAACACATGATTTTATCCTGTTCCCCTTCTCTGACCATATTTTGATTTTTGCTCCCTTTAGCAGTGTGCAGTATAATTTAAAACTGAAGGATTATTGCAACAAATATTTCCCTTGATATATTTCAGTAAAAAGTACTCACACCCGTGAGTGCTTTTTCCTTAATCCGAGATGCGTAAAAAGTTGAAAAATGTAGTAATATATGATAAAATTCCAAGTAGAAAATATGGAGATGTTAATATGAAACGAAACGCTAAATTCCGGGTATGCATTGCATTGCTTCTATGCCTTATCAGCTCTGTCGGTGCATCTGTTTTTCAGACTGATTTCGGCAAAGTTGAGTACCACGACCTGACTATCGAAACCGACAGCGGACACAAGCTTGATGCTCTTCTTCTCGTACCCGAAAATGCAACTGCCGAAGATAAGGCACCGGGTATTGTTGTCAGCCACGGCTGGTATAATAACCGTGAAATGCAGGACCTTAACTATGTTGAGTATGCGCGCAGAGGTTATGTTGTTCTCGCTATCAGTATGTACGGTCACGGTGATTCCGAGGTTATTCCGTCTAATACCTGGTGGGATGACAAAAACAATGCTAACGGTCTTTACGATGGCGTGAAATACTTATCCCGTCTGCCTTATGTTGATGATGAGAAAATAGGTGTCACAGGCCACTCAAACGGTGCCCTTGCCTGCCGTGAAGCTGTTTTGCAGGATGAGGAGGGTCTTATTTCTGCCGCACTTCTCGTTTCAAACGATGCCGTGTATAAGGATGAAAACGATAGCTTTTACAATATGTTCGGTAGCCGTGATGCTGCAATTGTTGCCTGTCAGTATGATGAATTCTTCCATCGTGTTGACGGCAAGGCTCCGAGAGAGTTTATAAATCAGTTGGTGGCTCAGTCCTTCCTTAATTTCGGTGCTGACCCTGAAGGTCTTGAAGCAAGGACTGCCGATGTTTTCTATGAAAAAGAGATAGACGGTGAAAATGCTATCCGTGCTATCTATAACCCTGCCATTACGCACCCGTGGGCACATTTTTCCTCTCGGGTTGTGTCCTTCAGCACCGACTTCTTTGACAGAGCTTTAGGTGCACCGAATAAATTAGCTGATACAAATCAGATATGGCAGTTCAAGGCGGCGTTCAATGCAATAGGTATTGTAGGCTTCTTTATGTTTGTTCTGTTCTCGGCTCTTGCCATGCTTGATTTGCCCTATTTCAGCGAATTGAAGGCAAAAACAGATGTAGCTCCCTGGCCGGCACCCGAAGACAAGGTACGCAAAAAGATGCTTCGCAGGCAGATCCTTACTGCTGTTATGAGTATCCCTGCCTACCTTATAGCTTTTGCGATAGGATTCCTTTTACAAAGCTCCTTCTGGAATCAGGGTGCATCACGTGTTATCGGAATCTGGTCGGTACTCTGCGGACTTATCACTCTGCTTACTCTTCGTGCAAGTCAGAAGAAAAATGCCATCGACAAGGCAGAACGAGGTATCACAATAAGCAAACAGAAGCTCGTAAAAACCGTTGTTCTTGCACTCAGCGTTGTAGGTGCATCCTTTATGCTCGTTTACCTTTCGGATTACTTCTTCCTTACAGATTACCGTTTGTGGTGCTTTGCAACTATCCGTGCTTTTGATGCTCAGCACTGGGGTATGATTCTTCGTTTTGTACCTATGTGGCTTTTCTATTACATAATCATCAGTATTTCGTCTAACTGCTCAGGTTATGTTGATACGGGCAAGAGCAAGTGGAAGAGTCCTCTTATGCAGATGTTCTTCGTTTTCCTCGGACCGCAAATTATGATTATGGCACAGTATATCACATTCTTTATTACAGGCAAGATGCTCCTTGACCCTCTCAGCGGTATTATGGGCATCTGGCTGTTCCCGATTGTACTTATTTTACCTTTATCATCATTTATCAGCCACATTATTTACAAAAAGACTAAGAATCCCTATATCGGCGGAATTATAATGGGTATCATTGCCTGCATTCTCACGGTTACAAATACTCTGACCGGCTGATAAGACATCATATTGAATTCGATGCCATCCGAGAGGGTGGCATTTTTGATTCAAGTGTGCTATAATAAGTTCGATAAGTATTGTTGTGTTTAATTTTTTAGAAAGAACGGGTGATTTATATATGTCAATACTGGACGGCAAAACAGCACTTGTAACCGGTGCAAATTCAGGTATGGGTATGGCTACTGCGGCGGCTCTCTCGGATATGGGAGCAACCGTTATTATGCTTTGCAGAAATGAAAAGCGCGGTAAGGAAGCATTTAATACATTGTCAGAAAAGCCTGACCGCAAATTAGAGCTTATACTTTGTGATTTGGGTGATTTTTCCTCTATCAATGCATTTGCGGACACATTCAGAAAAAAATATGATTGCCTTGATATTCTTGTAAACAACGCAGGATTTATATCTCTTGACCGTCAGACCACAAAAGACGGACTCGAAATGCAATTCGGAGTAAATTTCGTGGGACATTTTCTTTTGACGATGAAGCTTATTGACCTTTTTCCGAGGGGAGGAAGAATTGTTAATGTTACATCCGGTGCGCATAAGTCCGGCAACATCCATTTTGATGACATTAACCTTACAAAGCACTTTAATGTAATTAAGGCATATTCCCAGAGTAAGCTTGCCAATGTGCTTTTTACAAGGGAGCTTGCAAAAAGGCTTAAAGATAGGGGAATTACAGTTAATTGCTGTCACCCGGGGGCTGTTGCAACAAACATCGGCATCAGCAGAGATACCGGCTTCGGAAAGACGGTTACGGGAATGCTCAAGCCCTTTTTCCAGACGCCAGAGCAGGGTGCGCGTACCGCAATCTATCTTGCCTCAAGCAAGGATGTTGAGGGTATAACCGGAGAATATTTTTACAAATGCAAGATCGCCAAGTCATCGGAACGCTCTAAAGATATGACTCTTGCAAAAAAGCTTTTCGATTTCAGCGAGCAGCTTGTCGGATGTAAGTATCAGTTATAAGGTGCTATTTCTGTATCGCAATTATGTTTGCAGAGCTTTGGCAAACAGCAAAAAAAGAGGACAGTTATATTTCTGTCCTGCCTTTGCTTAAATTTATCAGTGTGCTGTCCATACTGCTTTACAAAATTAAAAACAAGTAATCATTATCAGATGGAATAAGAATAGCCGTAGGTCACTTTGAAGGACTTACGGCTTGTTTGTTTATATTATTCGGTATCGTTTTGTAGATTTATAAAAAATTCGAATTAACACAAACTTCACATTTTTTTGTGTTAATTTGGATTTTTTCATTTTAAACTGACCTTGTAATTTGATGAATGGGTGTATGAAAATGAAAAAATACGAATGGATGAGAAATGATACCGCGGCAATTATGTTTTCTGCAATCGATGACAATTATAATTCGCGTATATTCAGAATTTCCGCCGTTTTTAAGGATGAGGAGATAGACGGTGAACGTCTTGAAGAAGCGGTAAGGCTGACGATGTCACGCTATCCCCATTGTATGTACAGAAACAAAAACGGCTTTTTCTGGGCATATCTTGAAAAAGCAGACGGTTTACCTTCAGTTATGCGTGAGGAGTATTGCCCCGCTTGCCTCAGAAGACTTGGAAGATTCGGCAAACCTGAAATGGTTTTTCTTTATTACAAGCGCAGAATTTCAATTGAAGCCAGTCATATTTACGGTGACGGAATGGGATTTCTGGAAATTCTTAAATCTGTAGTTGCACAGTATATGGTGCTTGGCGGTATAGATAAAACTGAATTTCCCGGAATACGTTTTGGAGATGCAAGAACGGGAGCAACTGAGATAGAAAATCCCTATATTCATTTCAGAACCAAAGAAAAAATTGATATGCACAGAGATAAAGCTTATGTGCTTCCAAGAAACTTTGACGATAATTATCAGAATTATATAAGCGGTCTGATAGATACGGAAAGCCTTAAGAATGTGTGCAGAAACCACAGTATCACTATTACCGAGTTTCTTAATGCAGTGTTGATTCATTCTATAATAAAAACAGAAGAAAAACCTATAAACGACACAATAATTATCGATGTGCCCTGCAATATCAGGAAAATTTTTCCGACAGATTCAGTAAGAAACTTTTCTTCATCTGTACCCGTGCATTTTGCGCCAAAAGGTATTAACAGTTATACTCTTAACTATATTATAGGGGCAACAAGAGGGCAGCTTAAAAAGTATAACTGCAAGGAAACTCATCAGGCATTCATTAATTCGAGCTACGCACTGACTGAAAACAAATTTCTTCAGTCCTTTCCTTATTTCATCAAAAAGCCCGTTATTAACAATATGCAGAAAAAGTCACACAACACCGAGATGACTGTTCTGTTTTCCAATATGGGGAATGTTGTTCTTCCACCGATAATGCACGAAAAAATAGAACGCTTTGACTTCGTCGGCGGTGATGCAAGAGTATATGATATGCCCTTGTTCTGCTCAGCTATCGGATTTAACGGATATATGAATATGGGCTTTAACCTCAGCGGTAAAGATCGCATCTTGCCCCGTGAGTTTTTCCGTACCCTCAGTTCAATGAACATTCCCGTAAGAATCGAAAGCTCAAAAGAAAACGGTGTTGAGAATAAAGCAGAGGTTGCGCCTAAGGTGTGTGAAAAATGCGGTGTGAGACTTGGTGAAGAATATTCGAAATGTCCTCTTTGTGACGGTGAACCCACCAAAACCGACAGTAAAGACAGTTATTTAAAAACCGCCTTATTTCCTCATCCTTATAAAAAATTAAAGCATAAATATACTGCTAAAAGCAACTATGGCTTATCTCTTGAAAAGATAAAAGCGTATTTTATCCTACAACCCTAATAAGTTAAGCTGATGCTTAAAATGAATTGATTTTTAGATGTCCTCCTTTTCAAAACTATCTCTCCGTAAAAGCAAAAAGGCAACGAAAAGCTCGTTGTCTTTTTGCCATTGTTGAAAACAGATGCTTTTATATGATATTATAAATTAAACCAACGCAAAAGGATGGTGTTAAAAATGTATGAAAAAATAATGATTGTTGACGATGAAAAGGATATTTTATTTTTACTTCGGGACTATTTCAGATTCAATGATTATAGGGTTATAACTGCTTCCGGTGCACAAGAGGCAACACAGAAGCTTAAAGAAAAGCCTGATTTGATTTTGCTTGATATAAATATGCCAATTAAAAACGGATTGGAATTTTGTAAGCAGATACGAAATCAGACAGATTGCCCGATAATATTTCTTACCGCCAGAACAGAGGAAGCAGATATCCTTGCCGGTCTTAATGTAGGCGGTGACGATTATATAACAAAGCCCTTTAATATCCGTGAGCTTTTAGGTCGTGTGCAGGCACATTTGCGTCGGGAAAGACGCAACAAAGAAGAAGCAAACAATGAAATCAAGGGCTTAAAAATTGATTATTCCGGTATGAATGTAATTTTTGACGGAAAGGCAATCAGCTTTACTAAAACTGAGTTTGAAATAATTGAATTTCTTTCTATGCATCCCGGTCAGGTTTTCAGCAGAGAAAAAATATATGAAAATGTTATCGGCTTCAATGCAGACGGTGACAACACGGTCATAACCGAGCATATAAGAAAAATCAGAAAAAAATTTATGGATGCCGGGAGCAATTCTTACATTGAAACAGTATGGGGGTTAGGTTATAAATGGGTAAAATAAGGTTTAAACATTTTCGCAGAAATATAAAAATGAGGCCGTCGTTTTTTATTTATGTTTTTATTTATCTTCTTATAGCTCTTACACTTTGTATAGTAACGGTTCACGTCGTTGATAAGTTTGTATCTACAGTATCTGTTTTCTACATTGACGGCAACGAAGATATTGACAGAATCAACGAAGACCACGACGAGGATGTTTATATAGCCGTTGAAATGATAGACGATGACTTTAACGACGATGATTCAGATGCCATTCTGTTCTACAGTAGAAACTGGATTGTTATAGCAATACTTATTTTTTATTTTTTGTTTGCCATTCTGATTTCGGCTCATACCTTTTTCAGGAATAAAATGAATATACCCTTAAAACAGCTTGAAAATGCCGCACAGAAAATCTCTGAAAAAAACCTTGATTTTGAAATTGAATATTCGGGTAACGATGAAATGGGAAAGCTTTGCGAATCCTTTGAAATAATGAGGCGACAGCTTGCAAAAAACAACATTGAAATGTGGAATATGATAGAAGAGCAGAAAAGAATTCAGCATATCCTTGCTCACGACATAAGAACACCGCTGACTGTTACCAGGGGTTATACTGATATTCTTCTTGAATATATACCTCAGGGTAAATGCAGTCAGGAAAAAATCCTTGAAACCCTTGAGTGTATAAACAGAAACACCGTTCGACTTGAAAACTTTGTTAACCGCATCAGCGATATGCAAAAGCTTGACGAAATGAAAGTGTGTAAAGAGGACACGGATGTACAGTCGCTGGTTGATTCTTTAAGAGAAAACGCAATGATAATCTGCAAGGATAAAAAGCTGATATTTACAAATGAAAGTAACTGTAAAACCGCTTTCACCGACGGTGCGGTACTTGAGCAGATAATTACCAATATTATATCCAATGCAGTCCGTTATTCAAAAAACGAGGTAAGGCTCCACTGCAGATGTGTTGACGGACACTTATTTATAACGGTGTCAGATGACGGTAACGGCTTTTCTGATGAAGCACTCAAACACGCAACTGAGCCTTATTTTACCGAAGAAGATAAAAACAACGGTATTCATTACGGACTCGGTCTTGCAATATGTAAGGAGCTGTGCGAAAAGCTGGGCGGAAAAATAAGCTTACGTAATGAAGACGGTGCAACAGTTGTAGTTGAGGTTTAACGAAAATTGTTATGAACATCCGAACCGGTAAAAAGTAAAGGTACTCACTTACGTCGATACCCGAGCGCTCGCTGTGCGAGATGAAGTGAGGTGATTATGGCGCAGCGGTCAAAGTTTCTGTGCCGCTCCAAGGCTAAAAGAAACTTTGGAAACCGCAAGAGGTAGCCATGGTTTTAAGACCCGTCACTCCGACAAAGCTCAGCCGGTAAAACTGCCAGGCATTATTGTATATAATCGAAAAATATATAATTATGAAACGTTGAATATTTTGTCTTGATTTTGTCTGTAAATTGTGTTAAATTTATATTGAGAAGAGAGGCTGTAAATATGAAGAATAAAAAGAAAATCATAAAGAAAGGGGATTTAAAATGAAATATTCCGGTTATAAATGGTATGTTGGTGTTACCCATTGCCATACAATTGCTTCTGACGGAGGGCTGACTCTTGAACAGGTAATCGCTAAGGCGAAAAAGAGCAAGATCGACTTCCTTATGATGACCGACCATAATGTCAACTGCAAGGAGTTTCCCAAAGTTGACGGGTTAACCCTCATTTACGGTGCAGAACTTACCAAGCACGGCGGTCACTGCAATATGTGGGGTGTTAAGGAGGTTATAGACCAAAAGGATTATGATACTTGCGAAACATACGAAGATTTTTTACGTGTAAAAGATGAGGCAAAAAGACGCGGAGCCGTTATCTGTATGAATCATCCTCACTGTAAGCAATGTCCCTGGCGTTGGGAAAAGAATGCAGCTGATGTAGACGTTCTTGAAGTATGGAATGCTCCTACACATTTTGATAACCTTGAATGTACTGAGTGGTGGCACGAGCAGCTGAGAAACGGTCACAAACTTCCCGTTGTTGGCGGAAGCGATTATCACAGAGACTATGTTGTAACCAACCTTTTAACCTGGCCCGTTACTTATGTTTATGCAAAATCAAATTCTACCGAAGATATACTTGATGCCATTGTTAAAGGTCATACAACAATCTGCTTTGATGTAGGAACAACATTTATTGATATTACAAGCGGTGATTCCATTTTAGGTGATACCGTAAAGCTAACTGATGATACAAAGGTTAGAATAAGTGTTAAAAAGCTCAAGAAAAATCATAAGCTGATCGTTTTTGATAGTGACGGAGAATGCTTCGCATACACAGCAAAAAAGACTGAGGACTATTCCGTTACTCTTCCTGTGAAGAAAGAAGGTTTCCTGTGTGCCCATGTTGTTTTTGAACCAGGCTTCTTATACAGCAAAATCCATGATATTGCTATAGCGTCAAGAATACCCGAGCAAAAGGGTATTGATTTGCCGCCTCTGATTTATGCCCAGAGCGGTGCAATTTATTTTGAAAAGTGATATGGTCACCCTACTTGTATTTGGCAATGCTATTTTACAGGTAGGATGAGATTATATGTTGCAATGTTACACCTTAATAAAAATTAAGAATTGTTACATATTTTATTCGCTCATTGATTTTTTGACCCGATTGGTATATATTGTTTACAGAGAAAAAAGGGGGATGACAAAATGAAAAAGGTTTTAAAAATTGCTTTTGTGACAGGTTTATTGATTTGTGTTGCTGTTTTAGCAAATGTCTCTGTAAGCGCAGTCAGCTTTGACCCTGATTTGCAGTATCAGACCGAAAGTGTGGTTACTCTTTGGGATAAGAAAGAGTATGACGGTGAAAGTAAACAGCTGGGAATAGGCGAATATGCGAGCGTTGATTTTAAAATAAAAAGCATTACCGTGCCCCAGGAATATGTAGTATATGCCTACAGTAAGGAAAATTTTGAGGGAACAGAGTATGTATTCAACGACAGTATCGATAAATTTCTGAAATTCAGTCTGACTGACGGATTTTTCTGCGTGAAAAAAATCAAAAGTATAAAAATCGCTTTGATTGAAAGTGAAGCCATTAATATAACGAAGCTTAATGACAAGCTAAAGAATAAGATAATGATTGACTATGCTCCCCGTATTCACATGGCAGAGGGCGACCCTTACGAGGCAGTTTCAATGGATTGGACCTTTGAAAAGTTTGACCGTGTTATGGACAGTAACGGAAATTCCCGAATTGTGATGAAGGAGCAGATTGACGGCCCTCACGATATCTGTGAAACCTTCTACGGTGACCAGGATACGGCGGTAGCCTACGCTTTCTGGGTGGAAAAGGAAAACAATTATATTGATATTGTGTATTTCATTTTTTGCTCCTATGACAGCGGTAAATATATATGGCTTGTCAACAATATGGTTGGAGGCCATCCCGGTGACTGGGAGCACTTCACATTGAGATTCCTCACCTATGAGAAAAAGGGTAAAACATATATGCGTCCCGTTAAATCAGCCTTTGCTGCTCACACCTTTGCTGAGATTGCAACATGGGAAGAGCTGGAGATGTACGACGACACCCACTCCACCATTTACTGTGCTGCAGGTACTCACGGTCTGTATCCTCACGTAGGCACATACACTTATGCGAGCTTCGTTGTTGTAAAGCTTCAGGATATCTGCTCCGCCGGTGAGGTGTGGGATCTCTGGAAGCCCGGCAAGCTTGAGACATTTGAGCTTGTTCCCGAAGAAAGCTGCCGTGCCCTTGCAGGCTCAAAGTGGGCTGAGGCATTTAGTTATGATATTGAAAATCCTGACAGTCTTGCAACATTTTATTGGGGCAACGAAGCCTCATATCCGCCCTTTATGAACAGCGGTCCCCAGGGACCTCAGTTTAAAACTGAAATGTCAAGCACTACAAGCTTTAAATAACGATACATTAAGTACCTGCTTTACGGTGGGTACTTTTTTTAGGTAAGTAATGTTAATTTGCATTGCTTGCGGTAACGCCACTCCGGGTATATAATAAAGCCATAATAGCAAGGAGGTAAGAAAAATGCTAAACGAAAACATCAAAAACCTAAGAAAACAAAAAGGCTACTCTCAGGAACAGCTGGCAGATAAGCTCAATGTAGTAAGACAGACCGTATCAAAATGGGAGAAAGGCTATTCGGTGCCTGATGCGGATATGCTTGAGAAGATTGCAGATATTTTTGAAGTAGATGCAAGTTATCTGTTAGATAAAAATTCCGTTTCCGAAGCTGAAAGTACCGACATCGGTGAGCTTGTGAAACAGCTGACAATTTTAAATGAATATCTTGCTGAAAGGGTACGCAGGAGAAATAAGATAAAAAGAATATTCAAAAAAGCTTGCGGTGTCGTATGTATAGCTTCTGTTCTGTTTTGTCTCTATCTCGGCATAGGATTTCTGGTAAGTCAGGGACAAGAAGTTTTCAGGGCTGATACATCAATATCGCTCGTTTGCACTCTCGGAGACGAAGAATACAGTGTCAAAATCAGAGCTTATAAAGATAACAACAAAATTCATAGTTGGGGTTGTTCAAACGATATACCCGAGGGTGTAAGAGAAGTGTTAAAAAGCAATGAACTGTTTGATGAATCACCCGAAGAAGCGGTGAAGAAAATCGAAACCTACTTCATTGAAAATGGCGGTACTTGTGAAATTAAATATGAAGATGTGAATTCAATTAAAAAATTAATAGAGATAATCCTATAGCATTTTCCTTTCATATTTGCTATAATACCCTCAGAAATTACAAATTCTGAGGGATTAATTATGCTCACAAAAATCAAAATCTTTATCAAAAAAGAAGCGGTTCTTTGCATTTCCGCACTCTGCGCAGCCATTACTATGTTTTTCGTACCGCCGAGTGCCGAATATATCGAATACATAGATTTCCGTGTCCTGTGCCTTCTCATGTGCCTTATGGCTGTGGTGGCAGGTTTCAAAAGTGTCGGTGTGTTCCGCTTTCTTACATACCAGCTTCTAAGACGCATAAAAAGCGGCAGAGTACTCGGCGTAACTTTAGTTTTACTGCCGTTTTTCTCGTCTATGCTCGTCACTAATGACGTGGCACTTATAGTCTTCGTACCCTTTACAATACTGCTTCTCAGCGGTCTTGGCTGTCAGAAAAGCATCATACCGATAATTGTCATGCAGACTGTCGGTGCAAACCTCGGCAGTATGGCAACCCCTGTAGGCAATCCTCAGAACCTCTTTCTCTATTCCGCCTATAATTTAGGGGCAGGGGAGTTCTTTTCTGTTACATTGCCGCTGACAGCTGTGAGTCTTGTGCTTCTCCTGCTTGGTACCCTGCCGATTATGCCAAAGTCGCTGCCTGAGCAGGAGCTCAAGAGTGAAAAAATCACCTCTGCCAAAAAGCTTGCAGTTTATGCACTTCTTTTCGGTCTCTGCCTGCTGACAGTTTTCAGAGTGGTAACTTATCAGGCAACAACGGTGATTCTTATTGCGGCGTTTTTCATTGTTGACAGAAAGCTCTTCAAAGAGATTGACTTTATGCTGCTCCTGACCTTTGTGTGCTTCTTTATAGTGTCGGAAAATCTCGGCAGGGTGGAAGCTGTGAGAGAGTTTTTACAGACCTTACTTGATAAGAGCACGATCTTTACATCTGTCGGAGCAAGTCAGGTTATAAGTAATGTACCTGCTGCGGTCTTGCTGTCAGGCTTTACTGATAATTGGCGTGAGCTTCTTTCAGGTGTAAATATCGGCGGACTTGGCACACCTATAGCGTCACTTGCAAGCCTGATTACACTTAAGCTTTATATGACAGCACCCGGGGCTAAGGGGATGAAGTTTTTGGGAGTGTTTACTGTTGTGAATGTTATAGGGCTTTGCCTTTTGCTTGGCTTTGAGATGATTGTATAATATGAAATAACGAGGTCGTATCTTCAATCGGATACAACCTCGTTACCATTATTTATCAATGAAATATTTAAGATTATCAGCTTGCCTCTTTATCAGCTTTTGAACAACAGGGTAACCTGATTTATAGTAATGCTCGATCTCGGTGAACAATTCATAAAATGCCATTTTTTCGAAGCAGTTTTTTGAAAGCGGTATTTTTCTTGCATAAGTTTCCAAAAGTTTCAGATGTTTTCCGTTGGCATTATTGAGTTGATATAAATCGTACTCTCTGTCTGCCCACATACAGCCGCAAGGGTCAATGATAGCAGTTACCTTGCATTGCTTTTTATCTGCCAAAATGTTCCAAGTGTTATAATCACCGTGCACTAAAGATGATTCAGTTATAGGAAGGTAAAAAATTTTGTCGAAATTCTGCACGGCGGATTTTGCAATAGCATATACATAATCTGTAATTTGTTTTTTGCTGTGCAGTTCAGATGCCATTGCAAGTATATCTGTTACCTTTTCTTTATAGTAGCCGTTGAAAGTCACATAGAACTTTTCTCCGTTTATCGCACCAAATCCTTGGGAGTTATGTATATTGTGCAGAGCAACAAGATTATCAATAATGTTGTTTGCGAGTTTGTTCCGTTTATCGGATGACAGATAATGTATCTTGCCTGCATTGTCACCTTCAAGGAAATTCATAATAATAAAGTCTTTGCCGTATTTTTCGTTTTTACTGTGTGATAAAATAATATCGGGCATTGGATAAAGAGAGTGTTTTTTGAGTATGGAAAGCTGAGCTATCTCATCGTCCATTACTTTTTCGCTTTTATAAACTTTTACAACTAAAGGTTTACTGCTGTTAAAATCCAACCTATAAACATCGGCGTAATAACCTCCGCCAATACGTTGAATTTTAGTGGATATTTCAGGGAGAATGGTGTCTGCATATTTTTTTAGTTCCTTCATAAGGTGCTCTCCTGTACTTTTTGATAAATTATAGCAGAAGCTTATAACAATTTCAATAGTCTTTATACACCATTGACAAAATATCTCCCTTAGTGTAAAATATTTTTATGAAAATATTTGAAAGGAACTGATGAAATGAACATTTTACTTACAATCATTTTTTCATTTTATTCCATTATTGCTTCTATTTTCGGACTCAACTGGTCGGCACCATATAATCCTGCCGATACACCCGAAAGCGAGCTTCCCTCTTACGTGGTAGTAGGCGATATGAGAATCGAGCTTCTCAGCGACAGCTTAGTCCGACTCGAAAAAGAAGGTGCCAAGGGCTTTGAAAACCGCAGTTCATTTACGGTGCAGAAACGCTCATGGGATAAAATCGACTATACCGAGACTGAAGAAAACGGCTATGTGGTTATCGAAACTGCAAAATATAAGGTCTATGTACCCGAGTCGGCAGAGTCCTGCGAAGGATGCTACATAGTTTCAAAAGACGGCGAAGAGCTCTGGCGCTTCGACAGCGATACCGACAGTAACGTATATCTTCCGTCACCCTCTGATGAGCTTGACAGTTGGTATTTCACCGATACACCCCGAGTAATTCCATCGGAAGACGGCTATAATGTGAGTGCTTTATGGCATTACAATAACGGCTGGGATTATACCAATGACAGTCAGGATGTGTTTGTTTTCCTGCCGGGCGGCGATTATGAGACCTTCACAAGTGATTTCGTGGAGCTAACGGGCAGAAGCGAAATGCTCACTCTCAATCTTTTGGGCTATTGGGACTCCCGCTACTATGAATATACCGAGGAAACTGCTATGCAGCAGATTGAGGATTACACCTCCAGAGGTTATCCTCTTGATGTTCTTGTAATCGACACTGATTGGAGAATTGCCACAAACGGTACAGGCTACAGTGTCAACAGAAAGCTTTTTCCGGATATGAAGGGTTTTCTCAAAGACGTTCACGATAAGAATATATCCGTAGTTTTCAATGACCATCCCGAGCCTACTTGGGGTACTGACAATCTTCTTGATAAAACCGAGATGGCTTTCAGAAACTATAACCTCAGAAAGACTCTAAAAACAGGTCTTGACTATTGGTGGTATGACCGTAACTGGTGGACAAGTCTCAAGCCTATCGACGAGGATTTATCAATTTACACCACCGGTATGTACGCTTATCAGTGGATAACCAAGGATTACTATGAGGGTATCGCTGACGATGATGAGTATGCAAGACGTCCTCTCATTATGGCAAATATTGACGGTATCAACAACGGTGAGCAGGCCTATGCTTCAGAGCTTGCGGCCCACCGCTACTCACTTCAGTGGACAGGCGATATCGGCACTGATTCAAACAGCCTACAGTCTGAAATTTTCAATACAGTTTACGGCTCGAATATTATGGGTATACCTTATGTCAGCTCTGACCTTGGCGGCCATACCTCCGAGGTAACCGACGATATGTATGTACGCTGGATTCAGTACGGTGCTCTTTCGCCCATAATGAGAGTTCACTGCACAAAGCCGTATTCACGTATGCCATGGCTTTACGGCGAAACAGCAGAAGACGTGACTCATACCTATGTTGATATGAGATACAGACTTCTCCCTGTATTCTATTCACTCGCTCACGAAAACTACGAGACAGGTCTTCCTCTTACCCGCAGACTTGATATCAACTATCCTCAGTATAAAGAGGCTTCGGCCAATGACCAGTATCTTTTAGGTGACAATATACTTGTTGCACCTATGAGCGAAAGCTATCCCCGGACAGACGGATATACCTTTACAAGTGACGGCAAAGAGGGGCTCAAGGCCGAGTACTTTGCCAATACTAATTTCGAGGGTACTCCCGAAATAGTGAGATATGAAAACAAAGTTTATTTTGATTGGCAGCTCGGTGCTCCAAAGGGACTCTCAGTCTCCGACTACTTCACTGTCCGCTGGTCAGGTAAGCTGACAGTAGGCGAGGAGGATATCTTCTTCAACGCATTTTCCGATGACGGTATCAGAATTATTATCGACGGTGAGACCGTTGTTGACGGTTGGGACACATACAACAAGCACTTCCGCACAGAATACCTCAAGGCAGGCACAACTCACGATATTACAATAGAATACTGCGACGGCAATGAGTACGCTCATATTTTTGTAACTGCTCACTATGACGGTGAAGCTAAGCGCGAAGTGTTTATCCCCGACGGTATGTGGATGGACGTATGGACAGGTGAAACCTATATAGGCCCGAAAGCCATCGAAGTTTCTCATTCACTTGAGACTTCCCCTGTATTTGTAAGAATGGGTAGTGTTCTGACTCTCGCTGACAATATGCTCAACACTGCCGCAAAGGATTGGAGTCACCTTACACTCGATGTTTACCCAAGTGCAGATTTTTACGGTGAAGCTGTACTTTACGAAGATGATACAGAAACCGTGGCATATAAAGAGGGACAGTATCGCACAACAAATATAACTCTTGAGGGCGACAAGACTCAGGTTCTTACTGTGTACCCTGCCGAGGGCTCTTTCGATGGTGACAGAGCTTTCAGCAAGAGAAACTACACAGTCCGCGTGCACCGGAGAGACGATTGGGGCAAGCTCCTTGCAGTTAAAGTTAACGGTGAAAGCGTTACATTCAAAACTATAGCAAAAGACGAAAATGCAGAGCCTCTGGCAATTATCGGCGGCACAAGAGACAACACAGTTTATGAGATTACCTTTGAAGCTGATGTAACAAGTAAGACGGTTATTACTTTTGATTTCGAATATGCGTCTGAAGACGGCAGAAACGAAAACTACGGCAAGGGCGAAGCTGATATAGCTCTTACAGTCAAGAAGCTCGAAAAAAATACAGCTGATTTCACAATAGACGAGGATACCAAAGACTGGATTCTTTACGGTGTTAACTGGGACTATGAAACTGTAAGTAAGGCAGATTCTGACGTTAGCCTCAATGAAATGCAGTGCAGAGGTAAGACCGACATTTTCAATGATAACTACCGTATCACGTGGACAGACGGTGACGAAAAATCTCAAGGCGATACCACTTGCGGAATAGTAGGCTATCACGAAATGACAACCACACTTAAAAATGACGGTAACAGTCAGTATAAGCTTTATCTTGGCGGTCACAAGTCGGTAGGTACTCTTACAGTAAGAGATGCAAAGGGCAATGCTCAGACAGTTTCTTTCGGAAATATGGACGGAAACTACTATAGGGAAATCACTATTGATGCAAAGGGTGACAGTGACCTTGAGGTTATCTACTCTCTTTCCTGCGGTGTCAATATAACTGCGGCGGCTTGTGTAAAATATTAATCGGCTTATCCCCTTTTAAAAAGAGGGGATTGCCTTCAGGAGTAAACTATGAACAAAACAATAAGTGTCAATAAAGATAATATGCTGTTTGCGCGTGGTCCGAGTTGGGGCAGACACCATTATGTTTCCTATGATCAGATACGTTTTAACCAGAAGAGGGCAGCTGAAAATGTTTTTAGCGGTCCGACGGTTTTCGGTGTTGTTTTCTTTTTGCTTTTAATGATAGCGTTACTTGTTGCATATTTTTACGAGGATGCAGTAGTTAAAAATATTGTTTACGATGATAAGATCTTGGCAGAGTACACCGAAAAGCAGTATGAAGCAGAGTTTTCATCTTATGGCAATTATGAAAATAATATACTGCTTGTCTACCTGTTTGACAAAGATCGTGAGCAGTACAAAGCAACGGTCCGTGTCGGTAAAAACATTGCCCCCGGGATTGCGGAGCTTTTTCAGGGCGATGTATCGGTTTATAATGAAGCAATTGAAGATAATCTCCACGAATTTTTCCTCGGCGGATATTACGGTATAGAAGATGATATTTCTGAAATTGTTGCAATTATGTATGAGAAGATAGAAACCCTTGGGTTGAACACCAATTTTATAAGCGATACAGATGCGGATAGCAGTTTTGTTTCTCATATCACTGACCAAAATGGGTTGACCTTTGAAGCGGAATCTCTTAATGTTGTTCTGGAGGCATTTACTGCGGCATCGGGTATCCCGGTTGCAGTTGTTCTGGACTACATAGAAAATGTGTTTGAGATAAAATATTCGCTGACAGATGAAGGTATTCTTATTGCAGTTTTTTCAGCGATCTTCTTAATCATTTGTATTGTGAT
Organism: Acutalibacteraceae bacterium; assembly: GCA_045535965.1. GTDB lineage: Bacteria > Bacillota > Clostridia > Oscillospirales > Acutalibacteraceae > UBA6857. The sequence continues at coordinate 34,820 of JAZSMR010000028.1, read as the reverse complement.
GATTATTCTGTATTTTGTTAATCTTAAAAAGAGACTCCAAAAGAAAAAGCAGGATAAAGAAAATGAAATCCGTGAAAAATACGGTGCACCTTTAGGTGAGGGCATAGAATAAAAAAGATAAAAGCTCCTTTTCGTAATGAAAGGGAGCTTTGTTGTATAAGAAACAGCTCCGCACCCGCCAGGTGAGGAGTAAAATTTTGATTTCAGTGCAGTGTGTCACTGTAGTGTATTTAAGATAAAAGCAATAGGAGGTTCCTTAAGAACCTCCTATTTTAGCTGGTTGCGGAGACAGGATTTGAACCTGCAACCTCCGGGTTATGAGCCCGACGAGCTACCGGGTTGCTCCACTCCGCGATATATCACTTTCTCAAGTGCTTAGTTATTATATACTATTCACCTGAGAAAGTCAATACTTTTTTTAAAAAAACTTTGGATAATTATTCCTCACCATTTTTCTTTGTACTTGTTTCATTTTTCTTAGTAGTGTCTTCTGTCGGTTCTTCGGTTGTGGTTTCTTCAACCTCATCCCAGACGCTGAGGACAATTTCTGTTCCCTCGTCAAATTCGAGGCCTGCCACTTTGCTCATAAGGAAAACTTCGCCTTCAGTCTGATTGCCGTCGTTCTTGCGAAGATCCTGCTTTACGGTAAATCCGGCGTGCTCGAGTTTCTCTTTAGCTGCCTGATAAGGCATACCGATAACATCGATAAGTTCTATCTGCGCAACACCTTCACTGATAACAAGAGTAATCTGTGAACCGCTGAGAACGCTTTCGCCCGCTGTGAGTGACTGGCTGATGACAGTGTTTTTCTCGTGGCTTTTGCTGGACTGGAACTTATATTTGATTGTGAAGTTGCGGTTGAACACCTCGTTGGTCTGAATGCTGTCATAAGTGTGAACTTTGAAGTCAGGAACCGTCACATAAGAACGCTCATAGTTAGTTGTGTTCTCAGTTGTGGGTGTGCCGTTGACATCATTATTGACATCACTTACCTCTTTATTCATAGGTAAGAACGAGAATGATGAGAACATACTGTTCATCATAGGAATATCATAGCTTTTATAGAGGACCGTAGTGTAAAGAAGGCTGAAGAGAACGAAGCAACCTACAATGACACATGCAAAGGTAGCAGCCATAACGGGGATGATATTTCCTTTAGAGGTTTTCGCTTTAGCTTCTTTGACTTTTTTTACAGCTTTTTCCTTCTTATTCTGTATGGGAGCTGCAACAGGTGGAACCTTTTTTGCTTTTGTCTGTTTTTTCGGTACCGGTTTACCGGTAACTTTCTGAGGAATAGGACTTGTTGCAGGTGTTTTTCCCGGTTGAGCAGGCTTCTGAGCATAAAGCATAGCCATAAGCTCGCCGACATCGGAAATACGGTTTTCACTTTGTACGGCAAGACCTTTTATGATGGCCGAAATTTCAGATTTACTCAACTTTTCTGCAATCTGAGAGGGGAGCACCATATCATCTTTAACAGCTCTTTTTGTGCTGTCGGCAGGCACTGTACCCGTAACAGCGTAGTAAAGAAGAGCTGTAAATGAATAAATGTCGCTGTGGGGACCTGCCTGAGGTGTATTACCGTAAAGCTCAAGAGGTGCGAAACCGGATACGGGCTTTGGCCTGAGCTCGCTGTTCACACTGTGGCACTGTTTTATAGCAAATCTGCCAAGGTGAATTTTGCCGTCTGCACCGACAAAAACGCTTTTAGGAGAAATTGAACCATGTATGACACCAATGCCGTGAAGCTTTTTGAGAGCCATAAGAATTCCCTTGAAAGCTGAAATTGCTTTTGCGGGAGAAAGGGGAGGCTTCTCTTTGAAATATGACTCGAGAGTGATGCAATCCTTATATCTGCATACTGCGTAAGCTGTTGCATTGAAAAGAAGAATGTCTGTTACCTGAGGAAGACAGGCGAAACCTACAGTCTCCTTGAGGTCTGTCCATAAGTCGATAAAACTCTGAAGAGTTGCTCTGAACATTTCCTCATAGCCCATTTTTATGTTGACCTCAGCAGTGCCCAAGGGGCGTGAGACGATCTTTTCAGGATAAAACTCGATGATGCTTACGGTTGTGCCGGTTTCCGTATCAAGTCCGATGTAGGTTATGGAATCAACGGAAAATGATTCAACCTTGCCAACGAGATACTTGCCCGAGATTATACTGCCTTTTCCTAAGAAAGGTGTCGTCTGTGACGAGAGGGCGTTGTAACTGCAGTGGGGACAAACAGTTTCATCCGGTGATATTTCTTTCATGCAGCCCATACAGTAGTTTTTGTTTTCAGTCATTTGAAAACCCTCCTGACTTTTAACTTTCATACAAGGTCAATTTTACAGAATTTTATGTAAAAAGTCAAGACGTATATATTATGCTGCGAAGCCTTCTCTGCCGCTGTGCTTTTTAACTACGGGCTTGGAATCGGCTTTTCTTTTGTTCTGTGACTGTGACACCGTAGCTTTATTCTGCTTGCGAAGAGAAGCAACGTAAGCGTCAAACTTATCTTCAAGTGCGATAAGCTGTTTTTCAAAGATAATACCTAAAGCGAGGATAACTCCCACTATAACAAGTGTGCTTGTGAAGTTGCTGAAAAGTTCTACCATTATATTTACCTCCTGAAAGAACATTCGTTCTGTTGTTATGGTTCTATTATACACCTTTGAAATGATTTGTCAAGACAAATGTTCGATTTATTTTATTTCGCTGTCCAAATAAACGGACTTGATGTCAATGTTGGCAGCTTCTCCGGTTTTTGTTGGCAAAAAATATAAGGTATTTTTGTTTATTTTGACACGTAATCATTTTGCTGAAAAGTAGTGAAATGTAATATTTAATGTGATATAATTATAATGTATAATTTTATTCTTACGGAGGAGTAAATATGTCATACGTAAAAAATGAATTTACATTCAAGTCGGTTTCAGGTTTAGCTGACATCCACTGCGCTTCTTATCTGCCCGAAAACGGCGAAGTAAAAGCTGTTTTTCAGATTGCTCACGGTATGGCTGAGCATTTTGAAAGATACGAGGCTTTTGCCGGTGTGCTTTGCCGGAACGGAATAGCTGTTTATATCAACGACCATCTCGGTCACGGCAGCAGCATCAAAGATAAAAATGAACTCGGCTATTTCGGTGCAAATGACGGCTGGAAGAATTTTGTTGAGGACTGTCACGAGCTTACGAAGATTGCAAAGAGCGAAAATCCGGACAAGCCTTATATTTTCTTCGGACACTCAATGGGCTCATTTGTTGCAAGAGCATACAGCATTAAATATGCAAATGAAATTGACGCTGCGGTTTATTGCGGCACCGCAGGACCAAACCCGGCCGCAGGCGCAGGCAAGATAGTTGCAAACTTAATTATCAAGCTCAAGGGCGACCATCACAGAAGCAAGTTAATCGATAAGATGGCTTTTGGTGCCTACAATTCGAAGTTTGAGGGCAGAACAGCTTTTGACTGGCTTTCAAGAGATAACTTCCAGGTTGATAAGTACGTTGCCGATGAGCTTTGCGGTTTCCTGTTTACAGCGGCAGGGTACAGGGATCTCTTCTCACTTCTTGCTTATGTATCATCAAAAGATTGGTTCGCTAAGCTTTCCAAAGAATTACCTGTTCTTATAATTTCAGGCGCTATGGACCCTGTCTGCAATTACTCCAAGGGAGTTGAACAGGTATGTGCTTCACTTAAAGATGCAGGTAAAACCAATGTCAAGAAGATTCTCTATCCCGATGCACGTCACGAGATACTTAACGAAAGTGCGTGCTTTGACAAGGTTTGCAGCGATGTGCTTGAATTTATCGATTCTGTTATAGCTTAAAATATTTGTATTATGGATAATAAAAGTATTATTATAGAAAACGCCGGCCTGAGAAAAACTCTTATTCTCGATAAAAACTACATTGTTTCATCGGAGATATTCAATAAAATCAGCTCGCGCAATCTTGCGGCTCAACAAGGCAGTGAAGAGTTTGTTCTCAGATTCAGAACCGGGGTGCTGTCAAAATGTGTGCTTAAAGCATCAGAGCTTAAAGTAGAATCTACCGAAAAACGTCTGACTGATGACGGTGAGATACATACTATAATATTTAAGCACTTTAAAGTTGCGGACAGCAAGCTTATTGCTAAGTTGGTCTATAATTTCAGAGAAGAAAGCACGTTTATAAGAAAGCATATTGAGCTTTCTTATGAAAAGAGAGGAATCAGACCGATTATACTCGACTGCATAGATTTTGAGTCTCTTCGTTTTGACTCCTCGCTCAGAAGCTGGAGTATACCGAAGCAGGCAAACTCTCATGTGCCCGGCTTCGCACTTGAAATGGGTCAGCCCGTATATGTTGATTCTTTGTTTTTCGGTATAGAATTTCCGGCGGCTATGAATAAAATCGAAAGCTCTGTTACTTCTCTTCGTTATTACAGCGGCAAAAAGCTCTCTGATATAATGAAAAACAATGTTTTCATAAGCTATGATGCAGTTATAGGCAGTGCCGACGGAAAATCTTTTCCGCAGGTACAAAGAGCATTCTTTGAATATATCAAAACTATATCTAAGCCTATAAAGCTCAGACGTCAGTATAACTCATGGTACGACCACATGCTCAATATCACAAGAGAAAACGTTTACGGCTCATTTCTTGAAATTGAAAAGGCTATGACCAAGACGGGAGAAAAGCCGCTTGACTGCTATGTTGCCGACGATGGCTGGAATGACTATTCAAAGGGCTTCTGGAGCTTTAATGAAAAGTTCCCCGATGAGCTGTATCCTTTTTCCTCTCTTGCAGGTGCTTTTTCTTCAAACTTCGGTTTGTGGGTAGGCCCCAGAGGCGGATATAATAATGAAACATCAAAATTTGCAAAGCATATAGAAAAAGCAGGAAACGGATACTTCAATGCAAACAGCAGAGATATCTGCGTGGCGAGTGACAAGTACGTTTCCAAAATGACAGATATGATGCTTGACTTCCAGGAGCGCTTTGACCTTAATTACTGGAAACTTGACGGTTTTGCTCAGAGACCTTGTAAAAATAAGCACCACGACCATCTTACAGGCGGAGACAGTTATATGTACTTCTATACTGATGTGTGGGAGAAGTGGACTTCAGTATTTGATAAGCTTTATGAAAACAGCAAAGGCAATTTCTGGATTAATCTCACCTGCTATGCGCCTCCGAGTCCCTGGTTTCTTAAATATGTAAGCAGCCTTTGGATGCAGGTCAGCGATGATGTAGGCTTTATAGGTAAAAAAGGTCAGGTCAGCGACAAAGACAGAATGCTTTCCTACAGAGACGAAAGATATTTCGATTTCTACAACGACAGACAGTTCCAGCTTCCTCAGCGCGCTCTCTATAATCACGACCCGATTTACGGCAATGAAGCAAAGGTAAGCATGAGCGATGAAGATTTCAGAGTCTACCTTTTCACGATGGCTATGAGAGGCAGCTGCTTCTGGGAGCTTTACTACAGCTACAATATGATGAGCGAAGCTAAATGGCGTATAAACTACAGTGTGCTTAGGTTCCTTGAAGATAATATAGATGTACTGTCAAACTCGGTTATCTTCGGCGGCAGACCTTCCAAGAGTCAGGTATACGGATTCAGTGCATTTACAGAAAATGAGGGCATCTTGTGCCTTAGAAATTCATCGGGTGAAACTACAGATTATACTGTAAGACTCGACGAAAGCATAGGAGTTTCAAAGAATCTCATCTATGCACCGATGGTACAGCTTCTGCCGTACAACACGAAAGGACTTGGCGATATTTACAGCTATGGCGAAACAGTTAAAGTGAATCTCGCGCCCTACGAAACTAAGATAATGCACTTCGGCAGAAAGACGAAGGAGCTTGAAGCCGAATACGTAACTGCCGTTAACAGCAACACCCTGCAAGTGACATTTAATCAGACGGTAGATATTAATAGTTTGGTGTGCGAAAATAATAATATCAAAGAAATAAGGCTTTTTGAGGACTATATGACGGCGGAAATAGTCTTTGAGGAAAACTTCAACAAAAAAAATAATTATTCTTTGTGCAATATTAAGGATATTATTGGCAATATATTTCACACAGATATCACTTTTGTGTGGTATGATGACTTCATTGTAACTGACGGAATCAGCGGAAACGGTGAATTTTCAGTCAAGGCTACACTCAGCTCAGAAGATGAATGTATCCTTATGAGTCAGGGCGATGACCTGAGATTACAGATTACCGGCGACAGACATTTCTGCTTTAAGGTTGGCAATGTTACTCTTAAGTCAAACACTACTGTAAGAGATAAGGTTCAGGTAATGGCGGTAAGAGAAAAAACAGGTGTCCTTAAACTTTATGTTGACGGTATCCTTGACAGCGGTATTTACGCAGGAAGATATTCTGTTAAAGAAGCTGTGGCTGAGCGTTACAATGAGGGTAAGGTTGTACTTTATAATAAAGCCTTCGCTTATGACGAGGTTTGATTATATATTGTATATACGTTTATATACGAAAGGAGATCTTAATGGTTAAAATTTCAAAAAAAATCACATTGACAGCATTTTTAATTTTCGTGTTTACGGCTTGTCTTTTTGCGTTTAATGCATCAGCGGCAAATGAAGGCCCTTATGTTTACGAGATAAATGACGGTGAGGTTACAATTACACACTGCGGCCCCGATATTTCAGGTGATGTTATCATTCCTTCTAAACTTGGAGGTATAACAGTAACGGCGATAGGAGAAAAAGCTTTCTACAACTGTTACTCCATTACAAGCATAACTATGGATGACAACATAAAGAGAATCGGAGCAAGAGCTTTTGCTTATTGCGGAGCCTTGTCAGAGGTGATACTTCCCGATGATATTGAGGTGATAGAAGACGAAGCTTTTAATATGTGCTTCAACCTTGCCAAGGTAAGTCTCTCAAAGACAAAGATAAAAAGCATCGGTACAAGAGCTTTTGCCAACTGCGAATATCTTGAAACCGTAACTCTTCCGGATACTCTTGAAACAGTAGGAGAAGAGGCATTTAAATGGTGTAGCAATCTTCAGTCGGTTATCATCGGCAAGAGTACTATCAACATCGGTAAAAATGCATTTTCAAACTGCTACAATCTTCGCAATGTCTATTATATGGGTACTCAGGAAGAGTTCGGAAAAATTGCAATTGCGGAAGGTAACGACAGAATAGCATCATCGGTTATTTATTACGAGCATATTCACGTTTACGATGATAAAGCCAAAGTAAGCGACGGAGACTGTGTTATCAAAGGCAGAACTATTTACACATGCCGTTGCAGTGACAGTTACAATGAGTTCAAATACGGCTCACACAGCTATAAGGATGTCATAACAAAAGCGACATTTAAAAAAGACGGTAAAACCGAAAAGAAATGTAAATTATGCGGTAATGTTAAAAAGACAACAGTTATACCGAAGATTACTGCCAAGCTTGCAAAGACAAATTATGCTTACACCGGCAAGGCAATAACCCCCACATTTACCGTTAAGAATTCTAAGGGTACTGCGCTCACAAAGGATAAAAGCTATACGGTCAAGTATTCAAGCGGCAGAACGGAAATGGGTGAATACGCTGTGAAGATCACTCTTAAAGGCAGTAAGTATTCGGGCACAACCAAACTTTACTTTAACATTATTCCGGGTAAACCGACGGTAAGCGCCAAGTCCGATAACGACAGCACTACTCTTTCTTGGAACAAGATAACAGGTGCAAAGGGATATAAGGTTTATTCCTATAACACGGAAACAAAGAAGTATAAGGCTCTGAAAACTCTCTCAGGCACAACATACACTATAGAAAATCTCGAAAGTGCCAAGGATTATGTTTTCACTGTAAGAGCTTACGGCAAAGCAAGCGGTGAAACAGTCTGGGGCAGCCACAGCTTTGTTAATACGGCAACTGCTCCCGATACAGTAAAACTCCTTTCGGTTTCTTCAAAGAGCGCGGGCAAGGCTACTCTCAGCTGGAGCAAAACTGCCGCCGACGGATATGAGATATATATGAAAGCCGGTAAAGACGGAACGAATAAAAAAATCAAAACAATTACAGACGGCTCAAAGCTGTCTTATACAAAATCTTCCCTCAAGACCGACACAACATATTATTTTTCCGTGAGAGCATACAAAACTGTCGGAGACACTAAGGTATACGGTGAATTCGGTAATGTGAAAACTGTGAGTATCAAATAAATATAAACAGTTAAATTAATTTGATCATTGTTTTGCGTTGATGTCATATTTGCAAATAATATCTGACAAGTATTGACTTTAAAACGTAAAATATGATATATTGTCTATACAGTTATTTTATTCAGACGGAGGTTAAAAAGACATGAATAAAACAATGAAAAAAGCTTTGTCGTTAGTGTTAATGACAATTATGGTTCTTTCATCAGTACCTATGGCATCAGCAGCTTCGCTGTTGTGTGATGTTATTGGTCACTCTTACGAATGGGAAGTTACAACACCTGCAACCTGTCAGAAAACAGGCGTAAAGGTTGAAAAGTGCACAAGAACCGGTTGTGGTGTGACAGGTAAGACAGAGACAGTTGATCTTATAGCTCACAATGAGACAACAATTCCTGCTAAGGCCCCTACCTGTGAAGAAGACGGTAACACAGAGGGCAAGATTTGCTCAATGTGCGGTACGGCTATCGTTGCTTGTCAGTCTATTGACAAGAAGGGTCATACATCAGTTGCTTTCTCTGCTGTTGCAGCTACCTGCACAGATAACGGTAAAGCAGCAGGAACAAAGTGCAGTGTTTGTGATAAGACACTCACAGGCGGCGAAGTAGTTGTAGCTCCCGGTCACGACTATAAGCTTATTTCTTACAAGGCCGGTTCATGCACAACATCAGGTGAAGAAAAGTACGAATGTAAGGTTTGCGGCGACGAAAAGCTCACTGTTCTTGAAGCAGAACATAATTTCGGCACATGGGTAACAGTTAAGGCTGCTACATGTAAAGCTGCCGGTGAACTCAAGAGAACTTGCAGAAACTGCTCAAGCTTTGAAACAAAAGCTGTTGATCAGCTTGCACATACAGAGGTAGCCGTAGCTGCCAAAGAGGCGACCTGCACAGAGGCCGGCACATCAGCAGGTAAGAAGTGCGGTGTTTGTGACACAGTTATTGAAGGCTGTGTAGTTATTGCTGCAAAGGGTCATACAGAAGAAGTTATCAAGGGTACTCCCGCTGCTTGCGGTAAAAAGGGTACAACAGATGCTGCATATTGCTTAGTTTGCAAAGAGGTCCTCAAGGAACAGCAGGAGCTTGCTGCTCTCGAGCACATTATGGTAGCAGATGCTGCTAATTCAACGAATCCTTCATGTACAACTGAAGGCATCAAGGCTGAAAAATGCTCAAGAGCCGGTTGTACATACACATCAAAGACAGCAATCCCTGCTGCTCACAAATTCTCTTCATACACAGAAACTCCTGCAACCTGTACAAAGGACGGTATGAAGTCAGGCTATTGCTCAGTTTGTAAGAAGACAACTACTGAAACTATTCCCGCAACAGGTCATACAGTTACAAACAATGCTTCTTGGGTAACAAAGACAGAAGCTACCTGCACCAAAGACGGTGTCAAGCAGGCAACTTGTACAGTTTGCGGCGGTACAGCTACAAAGGCTATTCCCGCAACAGGTCACAACATTGTTACTTATAAAGAAGAACAGGGTGCTACCTGCACAGCTGAAGGCTATACTGCAAGTGAGTGGTGCTCAGTTTGTAAGACAGTAACCAAGAAGTCAGAGACTATTCCCAAGACTGAACACGTTTTCGGCGAATGGACCACTACAAAGACAGCTACCTGTGCAGCTGCCGGTGTTGAAAAAGCAACCTGTACAGTATGTAAGGAAGAAAAGCTCAGAACAATCGACAGACTTCCTCATACAGAAAAGGAAACAAAGGCTGTTGATGCTACTTGTACAACAGACGGCTCCACTGCAGGTATCGACTGCACAGTTTGCGGTGCAAAGGTTAAGGAAGTTGAAGTAATTAAGGCTCTCGGTCACGATTATGTTAAGGATGAAACCGTATCAAAAGAACCTAAATGTGCTGAAGCAGGCTTATTCAAAGGCACATGCTCACGTTGTAAGGATGTAAAGGAAGAAGTTCTCGAGGCTCTCGGTCATACAGAAGAAGTAATCAAGGGCACAGAACCCGACTGTACTCTCGACGGTATTGCAGACGGTAAGAAGTGTACTGTTTGCGGTGAAATCACTCTCGAACAGGCTACAGTTCCTGCACTTGGTCACGACCTCGTTGTTGACGCTTCTAAGTCTACTCCTGCAACATGCACAGAAAAGGGTAAGGATTTCCTTGCTTGCTCACGTTGCGGTTATACAGAAGAAAAAGAAGTTGCTCCTCTCGAGCACACATGGGGTGAATGGGAAGAAATTACAGCTCCGACATGTGACGCTCAGGGCTTAAAGAGAAGAGTATGCTCAGTTTGTAACACTGTTGAAGATCAGAATATCGAATCACTCGGCGGTCACGAAATTGTAACACTTGCAGGTTATGATGCAACTTGCACAGAGCCCGGTAAGACAAACGGTACACACTGTCAGAAGTGTAACACAATCTTTGAAGCTCAGGAAGATATTCCTGCTCCCGGTCACGATATCGATGGTGCTGAATATGAGCTTGTAAAGGCAACAACAGACAGAGAAGGCAGCTATGCTGTTTACTGTAAGACTTGTAACGAAGCAGTTGATCCTACTGTTATTGCTAAGATTGATGAAAGCTCAATCAAGCTTTCAACAGCTAAGTGCACATACAACGGCAAGAAGAGAACACCTTCAGTTTCCGTTAAGGACGTAGAAGGTAAGGAACTTGTTGAAGATGTTGACTTTGAAGTTGAATATCCCTCAGGCAGAAAAGATGTTGGTGAATACACAATCACTGTTAAGTTCATCGGCAACTATGAAGGCGAAAAGGATCTTAAGTTTGTAATTGCTGCCGGCAAGACAAGCAAGCTTTCAGCTACATCATCACAGAAAGACTATGTGAAGATTTCATGGAACAAGGTAACAGGTGCAACAGGTTACAGAGTATATATCTATAAGACTGTTGACGGCAAGACACGTAAGAGGGTTGCAAGCGTAACAGGCACATCCTATAACCTCAAGAAGGATTACGCAGGCAAGGCTCTCAAAGTTGGTGCTGAATACAAGGTAGCAGTTGTTGCTTATACTAAGCTTGAGGACGACACAGTTATCCACGCTCTCGCAGGTGTTGCTAAGACCTTCACACGCACACCCGGTAAGCCGACACTCACTGTTTCAAGTGCATCGGGCAAGGCTAAGCTCAGCTGGACAAACGTAGAGGATGAAACAGCTTATCAGGTTTGGTATTCAACAAGCAAAGACGGCGAATATAAGAAGGCTGCATCAGGCTTAACGGCTACATCATACTCCAAGTCTTTCACAAAGGGTAAGACAATCTATTTCAAGGTCAGAGCTTACGCTAAGGTTGACGGCGAGGTTATCTACGGCTCATTCAGCTCAGTTAAGAGCGTAAAGATTAAATAAGTTAATTACCAATAAAAAAGAAGTCCGAAAGGGCTTCTTTTTGTGTATTCTGAGCACTAAAAAAGGCAGCCACATAAGTGACCGCCTTTACCCCGCAAGTGCCGTTTTATGACGTGTATAACCTGCTTTAAGCAGGATGGTGATAGCGAGCCAGGTTCACGCTCCCTTCGTCCGCATGGCGGGAGGTCTGCAATCCGCTGGCAAAGCGTCTCTCCTTTTGATAGGGTGTTGGGTTATAACTATCATAGGGAACACGAACATCGCAGGAATTTAACTGTTTATAAAGACTTATTGGTTGTCCTCTTTTTCATATTTTTCAATGAGTCTGTCTTCAATTATGTTGCCGACTTCGTTGAATTCTTCTTCATCTTCAATCTGAATAAGGTAGGTTTCACCTTTTTCTTCAATAACCTTGAGTATAAGAACATCGCCGTCATCTTCAAGAAGATCTGCTTCATCTTCATAGATAGGCAGAAGGGCAACATATCTTCTGTCATCATCGAGTTCAATTCTGTCGATTTCCTCAAAGAGATGTTCTTTTCCGTCATCGTCAACAACGGAAACTATGTCCATATCCATATTTAATTCGTCGCTCATAAACATCCTTTCGGCTCTTGAACAGTAGCCGTCCTTTCATAAATATCTTTCCTCTATATTTTAATATTTATTCTTCCTAAAGTCAATAGCTCTTTTCATATAATACTTTATAAAAAATATTCCAAAACTGTTGGCAATTGGTGGTAATATGTGATATAATGATAATAATTATAGTGTAATACTATGTCCTTTGAGACTTTTAACGGTGAAAAGATAGATAAAAATGATTATATGGAATAAAGAGGAGAGATTGATATGTCAAATTCATTGAATCCTGTTTTCGGTGAGTGGTATACTGACAGACAGCTTGGTTCAGGTACTGACGGAAAGGTTTTCAGCATATACAGAGAGAAATTCGACGGCACCAGGGAAAGGTCCGTGCTTAAAATAATCCGCCTTGGTGAAAACAGAGGGGATATTAAAACTTTTGACCCCAACGAAAACATTGTTATTGAAAACGAGGAAGAATATTATTCCACAATTATTGCCGGTATTACCGATAACATTAAAACTGTTATGGAATCCGACAAGGGTAAGCACATTGTACGCTATGAGGATTTCGAGCTTCGTAAGGCAAGCGACGGAAAGGGCAGACTCGTTCTTCTCAAGCTCGAAGAAATGCGCTCACTTGCTGATTTGCTCAAGGAGTTTTCCTTCACTCTTGAAGAGACCCTTCGTCTTGGTATCAGCGTCTGCAAATCTTTGATCAAGTGCCGCAGCTTCGGCGGATATATTTATCCCAATCTTAAACCGGAAAATATTCTTTTTGACAGAAACGGCGTATGTAAGCTTGGCGATTTCGGTACCTTCAGCCTTTTAGAGCCGGCAAAAACTTCCGTTGCATATAAGCGTACTCAGTATTATATGGCACCCGAAATTATCAGAACAGGCAGAATGAACAATACGGCGGATACCTATGCTTTAGGTCTTGTGCTTTATATGCTTTCAAACAGAGGCAGACTTCCCTTTGCAGAGCCCTATCCTGAAAAGGTTACGATTAACTCTCTTAATGAGGGTGTACAGAAAAGAACGGCAGGAGAGAAGCTACCCGAACCTCAGCTTGCAAGTGAGGAGCTTAAGAAAATAATTGCAAAGGCGTGTGCATTCAAGCCTAACGAGAGATATTTCACTCCCGAACAGATGCTCAGCGACCTTACTAATGCCCTCAACAATAAGCCTTTTGAAGAGGCTCAGTATAACGATGTATATTCGGTGACAACTGACGGATATGATTTACCCGAAGAGGATGTTCTTATACCCGATATTGAGGATTTTGAAAAAAAGCCGGAAAAGGAAATCGAGGTTGTATCTTTAAAGCAGGAAATCAAAATTCCGGAGATAATTCCTGCTTACAAAAAAGAGACTCCGCAAAAAAAGAAAAAAGTAATGTACGAAAAGCTTCCTGAAATAAAACGTAAGAAAAGACGCAACAAGGAAATGGAAAGCAGAATACTCACAATGCTCATTATCACGGTATTACTTTTCATACTGATGATAACATCAATCGTACTGCATGCTTCAGGCGATGAGGATACCGTTCAGAGTATTGCTGCCGCAATTAACAACTATTACTTTATGCTCAGTGGAGGTGGTCTTTTAAATGGCTGCTGAATTAATTAAGTCTGTGCTCGCTGCCGAGGCAAAAGGCCGTCAGATGGAGGCAGATGCAAAAAAGAAAGCTGAAAAGATAATCAGCGATGCTGAAATTCAAGCTGACATCATCGTCAAAACTTCCATACAGCAGGCTGAGAATCAGGCTAACCTTATAATAAGCGACGCAAGGTATCAGAGCTCAGGTCAGGTAAAGCAGGCTGAAAAGCTGGCAGAAATGCGCGAAAAGAAGTCTATTGCCGATACGGAAAAGCAGTATGAAACGGCAATAAAGATGATTTATGAGGAGCTTTTATTAAACTGAATAATATGAATATATTACAGAAAAGGAGGTGCTGTTTTGGCAAAAATTAAACTTATGGCTTTTGAGATTGTCTCTCTTTTAAGTGACAGTAAGAAAATCGTTGACTATCTTCAGAAAACCGGCGCTGTACAGTTTGAAGATGCAGCAGACGAAGAGCTTATCAAGTATAAGACAACAGCTATTGTATCGCAACTTGAAAGCAAATACTCTTTGGCTCAGAGTGCATATAAGATACTCGAAGAAAACTGCAAGCTTAAAAAGAGCTTTATAGAATCCTTCAGTGACTGCAAGGAAATAGATTACAGCGATTATAAAATGCTTTCGGACAAAAGCGAAGAGCTGACAGGCATCTGCCGCGAAATCGTCGCTTTGAAAGAGCAGGTAGATTCTCAGAAAGCTGAAATAATAAAACAGCAGTCTCTGATAGATTACTACACTCCATGGCACGGCCTCGATATTCCCATGGCGTCGAAGAGAACTGTTTCGACTGCTATTTTCATCGGTACGTTTAAGAATCAGTACAGTAAAGATGAAATACTCGGGCTTATAAAAGAGAGGGACGGTGACCTTGACGATGTTGAAGTTGAGATAGTGTCCTCGGAAAAAATGCTCACCTGTGCAGTGTTTATGTGCCACGAATCGAGCAAGGAAAACCTCGAAAGCATACTCAGGGATATAGGCTTCGTCATACCCGATAAGGTGGCTATGAAGCTTCCCGATAAGGCGCAGGAAGACTGTAAGAAAGATATTGAAACAATCAATCAGAATATTGAAAAGCTTACAGCTGAAATAAGGGAATACGAAAGCCACTACAGCGATCTTCGTTTCTTAAGTGACTTCTTCCTTACACAGATTGAAAAATACAAAGCTGTTGAAAATGCAGGCTCTACGGAAATGGCGTTTTACGTCAAGGGCTATGTGCCTAAGCGTGTGGCTGAGGAAATCAAGTTCGAAATTGAGCGTTCCTATAGAGCGCAGATGGAAATTCACGAGCCTGATTACGAAAACGAGGATGTACCCGTACTCATAGAAAATAAGAGCTTTGCCGCAGGTGTGGAGAGTATAACCAATATGTATTCTTCACCATCAAATAAAGACGTTGACCCCAACCCCGTAATGTCGTTTTTCTACTATGCATTTTTCGGACTTATGCTTTCTGATGCGGGTTACGGCTTACTGATGCTTATCTTTGCAATTTTTGCAAAGAAAAAGCTGAGGGTCCAAGGCAATATGAAAAAAATGGCGGATATGGTTATGTACTGTAGCATATCAACTGTCTTCTGGGGTGCGATGTTCGGCGGATTCTTCGGTGACGTGATACCTGTATTCAGCAAAAACTTCTTGGGTATAACAGATCTTCCGTCATTGGCACTGTGGATGGAGCCGATGAACAACAGTATACAGCTTCTGCTCTACTGCTTCCTGTTTGGCATCATTCACCTTTTCGCAGGTGTTCTGGTACGGTGCTATATGCTGATTCGAGACAAGGACTATCTTGGAGCAATATGCGATACGGTGCCCGTTATGGTATTCGTTGTAGGCTTTGCAATAGTAGGTGCAGGCTTCTTTACGGAAGTACCGCAGAACATCAAATCTATGGGTACAAAGATACTCATAGTCGGCGCAGTGCTTATAGTGTTCACAGCAGGCAGAAGCTCAAAGAATATCTTAGGTAAGCTTGGCGGTGGCCTTTACGGACTTTATAATGCCGCTTCGGGTTATCTCGGTGATATACTTTCCTATTCGAGACTACTGGCTCTCAGCCTTGTAACAGGTGTTATTGCAAATGTAATCAATCTTTTAGGTGCTATGATGGGAAATATAATTCTGTTTGTCATTATTTTCATTTTCGGACACACAGTCAACATAGCAATAAATCTTATCGGAACTTATGTTCATACCAGCCGTCTTCAGTATGTTGAGTTTTTCTCGAAATTCTATGAGGGCTCAGGCAGGACATTTACACCATTTAAAATCAATTCAAAATTCTTTACAATCAAGGAGGAAAATAAATATGAATAATCTCGGTCTTTTCTTAGCGGTTTTAGGTGCAGCTTTTGCTGCGGGTTTCTCAGGTGTCGGCTCAGCAAGAGGCGTCGGTCTTGTCGGTGAAGCAGGCGCAGGTCTTCTCTCAGAGGACAGCAGTATGTTCGGTAGAGTTCTTATTCTTCAGATTCTCCCCGGTACTCAGGGCCTTTACGGTTTCCTTATTGCTCTTATCGTATTCATCAAAACAGGCATTCTTTCAGGTGCTCCCATTGAGATGACATGGACACAGGGTATTTCAATTTTTGCAGCTTGTATGCCTATAGCTATCGTTGGTTACTTCTCAGCCATTTATCAGGGCAGAGTTGCTGCTTCAGGTGTTTCACTTATTGCAAAGAAGCCCACAGAGCTCGTTAAAGGTATGACAATGGCAGCTCTTGTTGAGACTTATGCCGTTCTCGCTCTTCTCGTTTCATTTATCGCTGTAAATAACATTACTGTAGGTTAATTGAGAGGCGATAGATTTTACAGCGAAGGAGATGAAGAGAGCTTCATGACGGGACTTGACAGAATTATTGAAAAAATTCTTTTGCAGTCGCAGGAAAACTGCAATCAGATATTAAACGATGCTTCGGCTCAGGTTAAAAAGATTATTACAGAGGCGAGAGCCGAGGCGAATAAGCAAAGCGATGAAATCATATCAAAAGCAAAAGCCGAAGCCAAAAAAATTGAAGCCGTTGCCAAAAGCTCGGCAGAGTCCATAACAAGAAACCGATATCTTGAAATAAGAAACGCTATTCTCAACGATATTATTTCGGCAGCGTATCTGGAGATTGAAAAGTTTTCAGACGAAGACTATTTTGCAATGCTCAAGCGCCTTTGCATCAAAAATGTTTTAGAGGGCGAATGCGAAATGCACCTGAGCGGTTACGACATCGGCAGACTTCCCGACGATTTTGAAATGAGCATAAACAGTGAAATATATGAAAAGGGTGCCGTACACATCTGCGACACTCCCGCCGATATAGAAAATGGCTTTATACTTCACTACGGCGATATCGAAATCAACTGCACCTTAAAGGCAGTTTTCGATGAAAATATGGACAGACTCAAGGATATGCTCAGCACTGCGCTGTTTTAATAGGAGGCAAAAATGAGAGATACAGATTATGCCTACTGTGTAGCGAGAATCCGTGCCAATGAAAGATATCTTCTTAAAGATAAGGATTTATCCGATCTGCTCGAATGTAAAAGCTATGACAGCGCACAGCAATATCTTATTGATAAAAAGTGGCTCAGTAAAAAAGGCGATATTACAGAGAGCTTAAAATATCAGAGCGAAAAACTGTGGGAGCTTCTTTCTGAAAGTGTACCCGATAAAAAAGAGCTGGATATTTTATGTGTCACCAACGATTTCTTTAACATAAAGGCGGCGGTCAAGTGTCATTTCACAGACAAAGACCCATCTGCTTATTACATTCAGCCTACAACCCTTAATCTTAAAGAGCTTACAGAAAATGTGACTTCACATAAGTTTTCTTCTATTGAAGGCGCAAAGGGTAAGTGCGCTGAGGAAAGCTATAAAACTGCCTGCCTTACGGAAAACGGTCAGAATGCAGATATCATTATAGACAGAGCCTGCATTGACGAAATGAAGCGCTACGCCGATAAAAAAGGTGACAGCATCACAGGTGAGATTTCTGCTTTTCTCTGTGATACGGCTAATATAAAAATCGCTTTCAGATGTGCCGAGACGGACAAAAAGCGTGACTTTACCGAAACCGCAATAGGAGAGTGTAGGGCTTTCCCGAGAAAGAATTTAGTTGAAGCTGCACTTAAAGGTAAAGATTCACTCAGTGAGTACCTTGCTAAGACTTCTTACCGTGAGGGTGCAGAGCTTTATCTTGCATCTTCGGCAGAGTACGAGAAATGGTGCGACAATAAAGTAATAGCAATAGCAAAGAAATCGGGCTTTACAGCCTTTGGCTTTGACCCGGTCTGTGCTTATTACTATGCTAAACTCACTGAAATGAAGAGTGTTAGAATTATTCTTACAGGTCTTAAGTCAGGTGCAGATAAAAGCGAAATCAAAGAAAGGGTGAGAGCTTTATATGTATAAAATCGCAGTTATAGGCGACAGAGAAAGCGTATACGGCTTTTCGTCCTTAGGTTTAGACATTTATCCTGCATATTCAGGTAATGAGGCTAAAAATATTATAAAAAAGCTTGCCGCAGAAGATTATGCAGTTATATACATTACCGAGGCTCTTGCAAAAGACGCTTCGGAGGTAATTGAAAAGTATTCAAGAGTGATTACTCCTGCAATTATCCTCATTCCCGGAGTATCGGGCAACACAGGCGAGGGTATGAGCAGTGTTATGAAATCCATTGAAAGAGCAGTAGGCTCGTCAATACTTGATTAGTAAAGGATTGATTATATGAACGATGCAGTTATAACCAAAATCTCGGGTCCGCTTGTTGTGGCCTCGGGTATGAAAAATGCAAATATGTTTGACGTTGTGCGAGTCAGTGAGCAGAACCTTTTAGGTGAAATCATCGAAATGCACGAGGATAAGGCTTCAATTCAGGTTTATGAAGAAACCTCAGGCCTTAAGACAGGTGAAAAGGTCGTTTCAACCTATGCACCTCTCAGCGTTGAGCTCGGCCCCGGACTTATCGGCAGCATTTTTGACGGTATTCAGAGACCTCTTACAGAGATAATGAAAAGAGTTGGCAACAGCCTTACAAGGGGTATCGATGTGCCTGCCCTCGACAGAGAAAAGCAGTGGGTTTTCGAGCCTTGTGTTGAAGCAGGCGAAAGAGTATACGGCGGCGACATTATCGGCTATGTTCAGGAAACCGATGTAGTGCGTCATAAGATTATGCTTTCACCGAATCTCGGCGGTATCATCAAGGAAATTACAGGCGGTACCTGCACAGTTGAAGATGTTGTTGCAATAGTTCTCGACGAAAAGGGCACAGAGCACGGCGTAGGTATCACACAGAAGTGGCCTGTACGCGTGCCGAGACCTTATGCTAAAAAGCTGTCGCCCGACAATCCTCTTATAACAGGTCAGCGTGTAGTTGACTCGCTTTTCCCCATTGCTAAAGGCGGTGTTGCAGCTATTCCCGGACCTTTCGGCAGCGGTAAGACGGTAACTCAGCATCAGCTTGCCAAGTGGGCAGATGCTGATATAGTTGTATATATCGGCTGCGGTGAGCGCGGCAACGAAATGACCGACGTTCTGAATGAATTCCCCGAGCTTATTGACCCCCATACAGGTAAGTCACTTATGGAAAGAACAGTGCTTATTGCCAATACCTCCGATATGCCCGTTGCGGCACGTGAAGCTTCAATATATACAGGTATTACTATAGCAGAATACTTCCGTGATATGGGCTACAACGTAGCTCTTATGGCAGACTCAACATCACGCTGGGCAGAAGCTCTTCGTGAAATGTCAGGCCGACTTCAGGAAATGCCCGGTGAAGAGGGATATCCCGCATATCTCGGCAGCCGACTTGCTCAGTTCTATGAAAGAGCAGGCAGGGTAGTATCCATCGGCAAAAACGGCAGAGAGGGCACTCTCAGCGTTATCGGTGCAGTTTCACCTGCAGGCGGTGATATTTCAGAGCCAGTCAGCCAGGCGACCCTGCGTATTGTCAAGGTTTTCTGGGGGCTTGATTCAGCTCTTGCATATAAGAGACACTTCCCGGCTATCAACTGGCTTACAAGCTATTCGCTTTATGCCAATTCTCTTGGCAAGTGGTTCAATGAAAATGTAAACAGCGAGTGGACTTCACTTCGCGGTAAGATTATCGCACTTCTTTCAGAGGAAGCACAGCTTGAAGAAATGGTAAAGCTCGTCGGTATGGACTCACTTTCACCTGCCGACAGACTCAAGATGGAAGCTGCACGCTCAATCCGTGAAGACTTCCTTCATCAGCTTGCATTCCACGAGGTTGACACATATACATCATCAGAAAAACAGTATATGATGATGAAGCTTGTTGTTGAATATTACGAAAAATGCCTTGATGCTATAGAAAAGGGCAAGGATATAGAAGAATTAGTTAAGCTTCCCGTCAGAGAAAAAATCGGCAGATTCAAGTACACTGCCGAAGATATGGCGAAGGAAGAATTTGAAAAGATTATGTCTCAGCTTGAAACTGAGATTAAAGAGAGCAAAGGAGGTCAGGACTGATGCCAAAAGAATACAGAACCATCAGTGAAGTTGCAGGACCTCTTATGCTCGTCAAAGGTGTTGACGGCGTTGCCTATAACGAGCTCGGCGAAATCGAACTGAAAAGTGGCGAGAGAAGAAGATGCAGAGTCCTCGAAATAGACGGCACAAATGTACTCGTTCAGCTTTTTGAATCAGGTGCAGGCATTAACCTTGCCGAAAGTAAGATAAGATTCTTAGGTAAGCAGATGGAGCTTGCGGTTTCCGAAGATATGCTCGGCCGAGTTTTCGACGGTCTCGGCAGACCTATAGACGGCGGTCCGTCAATTATCCCCGAGAAGAGGGTTGACGTAAACGGTGTTCCTATGAACCCTGCCGCAAGACGTTATCCTCAGGAGTTTATCCAGACAGGTGTCAGTGCCATCGACGGCCTTAATACTCTTGTAAGAGGTCAGAAGCTCCCTATATTCTCAGCTTCGGGTCTTCCTCACGCCGAGCTTGCGGCACAGATTGCAAGACAGGCTAAGGTAAGAGGCACCGAAGAGGAATTCGCAGTTGTTTTCGCCGCTATGGGTATCACCTTTGAAGAGTCCGATTATTTTGTGCAGTCATTCAAGGAAACAGGTGCTCTTGACAGAACTGTTATGTTCTCAAACCTTGCAAATGACCCCGCTATCGAGCGTATTGCTACACCGAAAATGGCTCTTACAGCGGCAGAGTATCTTGCATTCGACAAGGGTATGCACGTACTTGTTATCTTAACTGACATTACCAACTATGCCGACGCACTCCGTGAGGTTTCAGCCGCACGTAAGGAGGTACCCGGCAGAAGAGGTTATCCCGGATATATGTACACCGACCTTGCTTCTATCTATGAAAGAGCAGGCAGACAGGCAGGCAAAAAGGGCAGCATCACTTTAATTCCCATTCTTACTATGCCCGAAGACGATAAAACGCATCCCATTCCCGACCTTACGGGATATATCACAGAGGGACAGATTATTCTTTCCCGTGAGCTTCACAGAAAGGGCGTTGTACCTCCCGTTGATGTTCTTCCCTCACTTTCTCGACTCAAGGATAAGGGTATCGGCGAAGGTAAAACAAGAGCAGACCATTCGGGCACAATGAATCAGCTTTTCTCAGCCTATGCGAGAGGTAAAGACTGTAAGGAGCTTATGGTTATCCTCGGTGAAGCGGCTCTTACGGATATCGACAAGCTTTATGCTAAGTTTGCAGATGAATTCGAAAATCAGTATGTTTCCCAGGGCTCAGAAACCGACAGAAGCATAGAAGAAACCCTCGATATCGGATGGAAGCTTCTCTCCATACTTCCGAGAAGTGAGCTCAGAAGAATTTCAGACGAATTCTTAGATAAATACTATATTGAAAAGTAGGTGACATAAGTGGCGGTAATGAATGTAAATCCCACGAGAATGCAGCTTACGGATTTAAAAAAGAAGCTTATTACCGCTCGCAGAGGTCATAAGCTTCTCAAGGATAAGCGTGACGAGCTTATGAGACAATTCCTCGAGCTTGTCAGAGAAAACAAGGTTCTCCGTAAAAAGGTTGAAGAAGCAATCAAGCGTGCCAATACTCACATGGCAATGGCTTGCGGTGATATGAGCGATGAAAGTCTCGATGTTGCGCTTATGATGCCGAGTCAGAAAATGAGCCTTGAGCTCAGTGAAAAGAACATTATGAGTGTTATGGTGCCAAAGTACGATATGAAGTTCAAGACAGCGGATAAAGGGGATATCTATTCCTACGGCTTCGGCTTTACAAGCGGTGACCTGGACGGTGCTATTAAAGATTTTGCAGACATAATGCCTCTGATGCTTCGTCTTGCAGAAACGGAAAAGACCTGTCAGCTTTTAGCATCGGAAATTGAAAAAACACGCCGCAGAGTCAACGCTCTCGAGCACGTTATGATTCCCGACTATGAAGACACCATAAAATATATCACAATGAAACTTGAAGAAGCTGAGCGAAGCAACACAACAAGACTTCTCAAGATAAAGGATATGATGCTTCAGCAGACCTACAATTACGAAACAATTTAAATTTTCAGGGTGGCACTTTATCTGCCACCTTGTCTTTTAAGGTGAAAATATGAACGAAAAGGATATTCTTATTTCCCACGCCCTCGATAAAAAACGTCAGAGTGCTGATAACTCAATGATAACATACACCAACTTTCTTTCTCTTGACGAGATAAGCATAGTGAAAACAACCGACAGAGAGTATAACGAATTTACCGATACATACTATTACGGCGGATATGACGACAGCGAAAGGCAGATAGCTCTGTTTATACCAAAATTCTTCGAATTTGACAATCCGGACGCTTTTCTCCGTGACAACGAGGAAGATAATCCTCTTTGTATTGTACGTCTTAAAAAGGATAAATTCACGAGTCTTTCCCACCGGGACTATTTAGGTGCAATTATGGCTCTTGGACTCAAAAGAGAAATGATAGGTGACATAAAGGTAAGCGATGAGGGCGCAGATGTTTTTTCTCTTAAAAGTGCCGCCGAATATATCTGCGAGAATCTTAAAAAGTCGGGTAGGGGCAGTGTAACAGGTGAAATTTTACCTGTCAGCAGCTTTAAAAGTGCTGAGGATAAATACGAGACACTGTTTACTACAGTTTCATCTCTTCGCCTTGACGGTGTTGTTGCGGCTTTTTTTAATCTTTCCCGCAGTACTGCTGCAGAAGCAGTGAGCAAAGGTCTTATTTACGTGAATTCTTCTCAATGCTTAAAGGGTGATTTCACTTTAAAAGAGGGTGACAAAATAGTTTTCCGCGGGAAAGGAAAAACGGTACTCAGCGAAGTTAAGGGGACAAGCAAAAAGGGTAAGCTTAAAATCGAATATAAACGCTATATATAAAATAAAACGCTGATTTCGGCGTTTTTTGTATATTTAAAAGGCTTTCGCAAATAATATTTGCGGTGATGTATATGAAAACATTTACAGATGACTATAACAGTAATCTTCATATTATAAACGAAACTCTAAGAGTAGGCGAGAGCTTCGATATTCTCATAAAACGTCTCAAAATCGGCGGGAGAAGGGCAACCTTTTACTGCCTTGACGGCTTTGTCAAGGACGAGATGTTCGAAAAAGAGCTGGAGTACCTTTCTAAGCTCACAAAAGAAAACCTCGACAGCATAGAAGACGCTGACGATTTTATGAATACCTATATAACCTATATCGAGTGCAGTACCGAGTATGACCTTGAGAAGTTCACCACATTTATTCTTTCGGGTGCTGTGGGACTTATAGTTGAAGGCTTCTCCAAGGCAATTATCATCGACTGCAGAACTTACCCTGCAAGAACTGTTCAGGAGCCCGAGTCCGACAAGGTGCTTCGTGGCTCACACGAGGGCTTTGTAGAAACTGTGATTTTCAATACTGCGCTCATAAGAAGAAAAATCCGCAACCCCAATCTGACTCTGAAATCCTATCAGATAGGCTCAGAGTCAAAAACCGATGTTGTAATATGTTATCTTGATGATGTTGTCGATAAAAAACAGCTTGATATTCTCACGAAAAAGCTCCAGAGCATCAATGTCAAAAATCTTGCCATGAGTCAGGAAAGCTTAAAGGAATGTCTTATGCCCGGGCAGATATGGAATCCTTTCCCGAAGGTGCGATATACCGAGCGACCCGATGCGGCGGCAGCGTGTATATATGACGGTAACATTATAGTTCTAACCGATGGCTCACCTTCGGCTATGATAATTCCAACAGGCATTTTCGACTTTGTTCAGGATATCAACGACTACTACTTTCCGCCCCTTATAGGCACATTCCTGCGAGTCATCAGAACGGCGGTATTTACCCTCTCAATGCTCTTTATTCCTATCTGGTATCTGCTGGTTATCTATGAGGAAAACCTGCCCAATGCCCTGAAATTTATGATGATAGAGGAAGAGTACACGGTACCGCTGATAGTTCAGCTGCTTATAGTCGAATTCGTCATTGACACCTTACGATTAGCTTCTCTCAATACCCCGAGTGCTCTGAGCTCGTCTTTCAGCGTGGTAGGTGCTTTGGTACTCGGTGAATTTGCGGTACGCTCGGGTTGGTTCGTTTCAGAGGTAGTTTTGTTTATGGCTTTCGTTGCGATTTCCAACTTCACTCAGCCGTCTTACGAGCTCGGATATGCCATAAAAATTTCCCGAACGATAATACTGATACTCTGCGGTTTGTTTAAGATATGGGGATTGGTTATCGGTTTAGTTCTTGTCTGCATTGTTATCGCTACAACTAAGACTCTCAGCGGTTACACCTATCTTTATCCGCTGATTCCATTTAACGGCAAAGCCTTAAAGAGTCTTATTGTCAGACAGGCTAAGAAAGAATGAAAATTGGACTGCTACGGTGAAATGTAGCAGTCCTTTACGCTTATCTGAGTGTATTTAGTATGGTTTTAAATTCATCAAGGGTATAGTTTTCAGCGATAAAGTGATAATATATATCATCGTGAACAAAGGTCGCATTCAGACGGGTAGGCAAATCATCGTGGGTATACATTACGGCATCAACGCCTAAGTTTTCAATGGTACAGGTTTCTTGATATACTTTGCCTCCCGAAGCATCTTTACCCTCAATAAATGGGAGAATATAGCCTTCCTCTGCATCTGTGCTAAGTATATCCACGCTCATATTGATGCTTTTGGTTTCACTT
Source organism: Acutalibacteraceae bacterium (assembly GCA_045535965.1). Lineage (GTDB taxonomy): Bacteria > Bacillota > Clostridia > Oscillospirales > Acutalibacteraceae > UBA6857. The sequence goes on along the minus strand of JAZSMR010000028.1, from coordinate 9,927 downwards.
CCGGTTATAAAATCTGGAACCCAAAGCTTTACTACTGCAACATCACCATTGCCGTGATTTACATACGCATCATAATTTAATATAGTGCTGTCAGGTGAAAGTTCACAGTCCAGAATATTAAATCCAAGCAAACCCTCTACCTCATCACGTGTCATAGCCATCATAGGCTCACCGTCACCCGGTACGGGCAGACCGTCGGGCAGTTCCTTAAAGAATGCTTCGTCACTTACAATAACCTCGGTTTTATTGCCGGCTTTATCGAAAAAGCTGATAACAGATTCCCAATCTGTAAGATTTGTACCTGCATAGGCTGCACCGCCCGCCAGAGCGATACAAGTTAAAATTATTGCCGCAACTGCTACGCGGCTTAGAGGTCGCTTGATTATTTTTCTTTTGCTCATGTTATAGTTTTCCGCTTCGTCTATGAATCTGATATCTATATCACTCATAGCGGCGGATAGTTCCTCCTTTTTCATATTTCTATACCTTCTTTCTCTAAATGATTCTTGAGAGATTTTCTCATACGGTTGAGGCGTACGGAAACATTGTTTTCAGTTAAACTCATTCTTTTTGAGATATCCGCTATACTGTCGCTGAAATAATACCGCCTTATAAAAATCACTCTGTTTTCCGCACTTTGCTCAGAGAGAAAATAGTCAATTATTCCTGCGATTTTTTTAGATGTGAGTTCTTTTTCTATACTGCTGTCGGAGGGCAGACACTCCTCTAATTCCTGCAAAGAGGCATCATAATAGCTGTTACGCTTTTTAGCAGAATTGGAGCGATACCTTTTGATAGCGTTGTTTCTTACAATGCGCAGAAGATAATACTTCAGGTTTTCGGGCTTCTCAGGCGGCACCGTATTCCATAACCCTAAATAAGAATCATTTATACATTCGAGTGAATCCTCCTCATTCCCGAGAATATTCACTGCGATTTTTCTGCAAAGCTTTTCATATTTTTCCGACAGCTCGGTTATTGCCTGCTCTGAGCGCTCAAAAAGCAAATCAATTATTTGACTGTCCTGCAAGGTTACCACTTCCTTTCTGCCTCTCATCTATATACTACATTTTTCTCACAAAATCTTACACCGAAAATATAAAAAGATACAAAAACAGCGGTGACTGACCTTTTGGTCATATCACCGCTATAGTTTTACAGCATAAAATCCTCGGGAGAGTAGTCCGTATCAATTACAATTTTCTGCGGCACCCTTTTAAGAGGGTCGTATTTATACTTTTTACAGAAATCGTCGGGCTCCTTGAGTCCTTTCTTCTGGCAGAAAATACTCATATTGTCCTGAGCTTTCTCGCCGTAAAGGCAAGTATCACATCTTTTAATCTGATCCTTTGTATTAAAAAGCTTCTGTTTCATTTTCATCACCTGAATTCATTTTATCATAAAAACAAAATCATATCAACCGTCTACAGTAATTTTGCACATAACTTCTGAAAGCTTCGGATTTATCCATTCGCTGTCTTTCATTCTGATAATGGGTGTACCGTCTTTTGTGAAGTATACTCTTTTTATTCTTGTGTGTCTGCAAGGGTCATAGAGAGACTCTTCCCAATATGTACCGCACTTACCCTCAAGGTGAGAAGCAGGACGGGAGTGGTACACAATAACCGTATTGCCGTTGTCGTCAACCGTAAAGTTGTTGTGACCGGGGCCCGATTCGCCCTCTAAGTCACATGTCTGCAGTACGGGGAAGCTGACTTTAGTCCAGCTGTTTTTATCCATAAGATTGCTGTTTTCATCGGCATAGACAACACCCATACAGTATTCTGAGCCCGTACCTGAGGCGGAGAAGAAGACGAAAATTTTATCGCCGTGTTTGAGTACACTTGCACCCTCGTTAACACGGTAAACAACCTTTTCCCAGTCGTATTCGGGCTTAGTGAGAAGAATAGGTTTGCTTATGAGCCTGTTAGGCTCGGCAGGGTTGATTTCAGCCATAAACAGTGAGGAGTCGCCGATGCTTTCCGCCCATATAAGATAGTGTCTGCTCTTATGCTCGAAGTAGGTCATATCAAGGGAGAAGCTGTTGAAGGATACCTCGTCGCCGTCGCATGCCTGCATTTTGCCGAGCTCTTTCCATTCGTCGCACATAGGATCGCCGTCACATACAAGAACAAAGGGACGGATATTCCACACGGCTTCCTTTTCACCGGCAGCAAAGAAAACATACCACTTACCGCCTATGAAGTGAATTTCGGGTGCCCAAATGTGTCTTGCCATAACGCCGCTTTCGTGAGCGTGCCAGATTTCTTTTTCCTCAGCATCAGCCAGACCGAGAAGAGTGTTGTTCTCTCTTAAGATAATGCGGTCATAGCCGTTTTCCGCACTTTTGAAAGCAGGGTAGGAGGCAGTGAAGTAATATTTATCCTCGTGTTTTATTACATAAGGGTCGGCTCTCTCCATAATAAAAGGGTTAGGGTACGCGTCGGGGCAAAGTGTGCCGGTGAGACTGTCCCCGCCGGGAGAAGAGGGGTCAATGTCTGTTTTATCCCATTTTACTTTCACGTCAGCAGTACCGCCGTCATTGTAATAGGCTTTGACGGTTTCGGGGAGAGAAACATTTCCGTTTTTAACCTTAATGACAGGTTCTTCGCTAGATGTATGAAAACAGGGGAGTCTGAATGAGTTTTCGTTCATATATAATCACCTTTTGATTTTATTGGGAATATTATAGCAGATATGACTTTTTAATGCAAATTTTCCTTATAAAATAAGAGACAAAAATTCCGAAAAAGAGGGTAAAAAAATAATTTGAAAAAAAGAGGAATTTTTTTAAAAAAAGCCTTGACTTTTTCGGCGGTAGTCTGTATAATATGCAAAGTAACTTATCCGGGTGTGGCGAAGTTTGGTATCGCACTTGACTGGGGGTCAAGGGGCCGCAGGTTCAAGTCCTGTCACTCGGACCATTTGAAAGCAGTAACTGAAAGGTTGCTGCTTTTTTTATTTTATATTAAGTTATATATTTAAAATATTTTTAGCTAAATATGCAACCATTTCACCCTTTCGATCGTTCTTATAAGTGAAAGGAGCTGATAAAATGAAAGATGATTTTGAAATACTTACCGAAAAATATGCAGACACGGTAACGCGTATATGCTTTGTTAATCTCGAGAACCGTGCTGATGCCGAGGACGCTTGGCAGAATGTTTTTATGAAGCTTTTCAAATCAAAAAAATTATGGAATAAACCCGATGAAGAAATAAGAAAGTGGCTCGTCACCGTTGCGCTGAATGAGTGCCGTGACATAAAGCGAAAGCTTTTTCATAGGAATCATTATGATATCGATGAGCTGGATATTTCTTACAGTGATGATTTCAATAAGGAAGTAATTAACGCTGTAAGAGGTCTGCCGATAAAATATCTTCAGGTGATTGAGCTTTACTATTTTGAAGGGTATTCCGTAAGCGAAATTTCAGACATCCTTTCAGCTAATGAAAACACTGTAAAGTCCCGGTTAAAACGGGGCAGAGAACTCTTGAAAGGAGAATTGACAAATGAGCAGTTTTAATGTAAAAACTCCCAACGAGTGGAAAGATAAGCTTTATGCAAAAACAGTCAATAAAAGAACTGTCAGAATAAGACCTGCAATTATTCTTGCGGCTGTTCTTGCAGTTATTATCGGTATTTCGGGCTCAGCTTTTGCCGTAAGAGTTTCCAAGGCACCGGAATACTTTGGCTCTATGTTCTTAGGTGATAGCGAAATGGCTGATGAAGTGTATTCCCCAAAAGACTATTATTTTGACAGCAACAGAGAAGATCTGACCTTGAAGTGTAAAGGTATAGCAGGCGATAACTATTCGGTCCATATTCTCTTTGAACTCAAGTCTGACGGAGATGTTCTTTTCGATGAAAACAAATCATACAATTTTGAAAACCACGACCAAAGTGTTCCTTTTGAATCTTCCTTAGGAAAAGGCTGGAGTATTGATGTTATTAATGAACGCACTTTAGAGATTAATATAAACTACAGCACCGAAAACGGTTTTAGTCTGGCAGGAAATACAATCAGTATGTATTTCCAAAATATTTCTGTGTATGAGAAAGATACCTTTAATAAGCTTGGCGAAATAGATTGTGAGTTTTCAGGTAAGGTAGTAATCGACTATCGCAAGACTGTCAAAAAATTCACCCCAACCGATAACACGGTTGATATTAACGGTGTTGAATTCAAATCTGCAAGGGGCAGAATTTCCAACTTCCATTTTGATTACACACTTGATGTTATTGACGGTGAAGAGCTTTACAGTCAGATTGAGGACTACCGATTTATTACGGGTACACTTACTCTGAATTATGATGACGGGACGAGTAAAGACTTCAGACTTAAAATGCCACCCGAAAACCCCGATGAGGCTTCAGCCTCAAGCTTAGGCAAAAGGGATAATGAGCTTCATATCGTTCTTGGCTTTCCAGAGCCCGTTAATGCCGGCAAGGTAATATCGGTAGAGCTCAACGGAATCGAATTATTCGCCGAATAACTGCAAAGCACACTGAAAGGTCTATACGCTTTTCAGTGTGTTCTGTTTTGCTGAGATGTTTTCCGTAATATAGTTGGTGGTGTAAGGATAATTTTCGATTATGGTAGTGAACATAATGACAGACTCTCGAGAATGGTACAAGATGATGTTTTTTTCGCTCCGAAGCTGTACAATGGTACCGCGGGAGGGCGAAAAAACATCAAGTGCAAAAGTTTAAGCGACATAGCTCGATGCTGTGTCGCTTAACAATATATATCTATTAATGGTTTACGGACAAATCACTTTAGTATCTTGTGATTTTTGCGCGTTCTTGTGCCTTTATCGACAGTCTGAGGGACTGCTGTGAAGCAGTCCCGAAAATGTTTATTAGATTATACCTTCTTAAGTTTATACATAACGTGTGCACCAACCATTGAAAGAACAACGCCGATGGGGATAAGTACGCCGATACCGGGGTCGATGAAGAAGAGAAGAATTGTAACGGCAACAATGGGGAAGATAGAGATTTTCCAATGCTTGACGAAATAGCTTGCTGCAAGCGAACCGAAAATCGTGTATGTCACCTGCTGGAAAGCGGGAGCAAATGTGTCGCTTGACATAACCTCTGAGAATTTGGGGTTAAGAGCGAATATAAGAACGAAAACAGCAATGATAATTGTTGTTGTGATAGTTGAAGCAGCGATTGCGATAGTGGTGATAACTTCGCCTTCCTCAGTGTTTGCTTTAACCTTGGCATTTTCCATAGCGTTGATAGCGCAGGGCATCTTAAGGTTCATAATGTTACCGGATACGAATGAAAGATATGTACCGCCTGCACCGAGCATAGGAGAGTACGCAACAACTTCAACGATACCTGTAACAAAGAAGATGATAAGTGAAGCGAGACCTTTACCGATAACGGAAAGTTCGGGCCACACATTGAAATGAAGGCTTATTGCAAGAGGGATACAAAGGAAGAATATAAGTGATGCAACACAGGAAATTCTACCCCAGGTATGTACTTTGTCCATATAATTTTTATTCATAACTGCATCTCCTTTCTATTAATAGCGCCACTCGATGGCTGCAATCTCGGGGAAGAAATTGTTGATGAGAACAACAAAAACCATTGCGAGAACCATACTCATAGGCATTGCAAGAGCTTCAATCCAGTTTTTCTTGAGCTTCTTGTTGAGAAGAGTAAAGAAGAGCATAAAGCCTATTGAAGTTACAAGAGCTGTAAGTGAAAGGATACCTGCACCGTCACCGATAATGGCTTCGTCTGCTTTACCTGTACCTGCAAGACCTCTGCCTATAAATGCTGAGATAAGACCGATGAAAGCAGCTGCGGTCATAACATCCATCCACTTTGAGTTTTTGGAAGCAACATCCGAAACACCTTTCTGAATCTTCTTGAGTACGATGGGGATAAGAATAAGAGGAAGTATACTGCCGAGAGTCATAACCCAGGCAATAGCTGAAAATGTCTCGGTGTCAGTTACCGGCTGAGAAAGACCTGTTTCCATACCTACAGCTTCAAGTGCGCCGATAGCAGCGATAGTTTCATACTGGATGGCACCGATAACTGTAAGTCTTATCCAGGGGAGAATATAGCCGAGAGCTACTGAAAGAGTGATAACAGTTATAGCGATACCTATTGCGGGCGCAAATGAAAAGATAGCGCTTGAAGTAACTGCATTTTTGAGCTTGTCGGTTGTAATACCTAATTCCTTACCTCTTGTCCAGGCCTTCTTCATAAAGAAAAGTGCCTGAGCACAAACAAAAATAATTACGGCAAGAACGATGAGGTACATAAAACCGTCTGATTTGAAGTCTGAAAACATATTTAAACCTCCGCTTTCAAATTTGTTACGCCTGAAGCGTAATGTTTAGTTAATCATATCACCTCGCGAAAAAATAGTCAACAAATAACGGCAAATTTCTTTGACAAAGACGATATATATGGTATAATAAACGGGTATTATGTTCAAGGTTTCATCATATAAATTACACGGTGATAATTATGAATGAAGCTTTGCGGAAAAACAGTCCTCAGCCGAAAGAAAAGAAAAAAGATATGTACACTGCCGTGCTTATAAGTCAGATAGTATCCGCAATAATTTTACTTTTGACTTTTAATTTTGCAGTAAAGCACAATTCTGAGGCTTATACACAGCTCATGGAGATTCTCGGAAGAGAGCTTTTTACTGTCGGTGATATTGCGGAGTCAGTCAAAAGTTACTTCTCTGCTGAAAACACCTGGGCGGTTTCCGGCGACAATGTTACAGTTGCAGATGATACTGCTGCGTACTCTGCCGAGAAAACTGCGGCATCAGAAAACGAAGGCACTGAGATTGAAACTACAGAGAATTTTACAGGTGCCGGCGGTGAAGATTTAGAATTATATGAGGCTGCGGCAAACACAAGCTTTGCACCAATAAAAGCTACTTCACCTGCAACAGCGCCAATAGAAAATGGCAGGTACACCTCTTATTTCGGCTACCGCATAAATCCCATAACAAATAAGTTCTCTTTTCATACGGGCCTTGATATTGCAGCACCTGAAGGTACAAAAATCAGAGCCGTCTATAGCGGCAGGGTCACAAAAATCGGTGAGGATGACAGAGCCGGAAAATACATCTTCATAACTCACGATGACGGCTTTGTGACGTTCTACTGCCATTGCAGTGAAATACTTGCCGAAGAGGGTGCAAACATACGTCAGGGCGAAACAGTTGCCAAGGTTGGCTCGACAGGTTGGTCGACGGGTCCGCATCTTCATTTTGAAGTGAGAAAAGACAATATTAGATATAATCCGTTGCATATTTTAGACTATGACTCTGATAGTTAGGGATACTCACTACCGTGTGGATTTTACCTTTGGTCTGACGGTTACTCTTATGCTTCTTCTTTGCAGGGAAGATACGGTTATACTTTGCCTTGTGTCGTCTATGCTTCACGAATTTGGACACCTTTTCTTTATGTACATTTTTCACCAGAGAGCAGAAAGTGTCACCTTCGGAGCATTCGGTATAAGGATTCAGCGCCGCAGCAGTTGCATTTTATCCTATAACAAAGAGGCTGTAATCGCTTCCGGCGGTATTTTGATAAATTTTCTTATTGCATTCTTTTCCTATTTGTATTATTATTTACAAAGTAGTAGTTTTGCCTTAAAGCTTATGGGTGTAAATATAATAATTGCCCTTTTTAATATGATACCGATAGAAGTCCTTGATATGGGCAGAGTTATAAGATATACCTTGCTCTCTTTTACCGGAGAAAACCTGTGCGACAGGATACTTAAGATAGTATCAGTCATATTCGTTAATGCTTTAGCTGTGGCGACTGTTTGCTGCAGTATTTTCATCGGCATAAACATCAGTCTTATTGCCGTTACGTTATATTTGTATATAATCACTCTTATAAAGAAATGGAGTTAAAATATGATAAGTAAAGAAGTTCAAAAAATTCTTCCTCTCGTACAAAAGCCCGGCAGATATACCGGCGGAGAGCTGAACAGCGTAGTCAAGGATAAAACTAAGGTTGACCTGAGATACGCTTTCTGTTTCCCTGACAGCTATGAAATCGGTATGTCACACCTTGGCATAAAGATACTCTATTCAGTTGCTAATTCACGCGATGATGTCTGGTGTGAAAGAGTCTTTGCCCCCTGGCACGATATGGAAGAGGAAATGAGAAAGAATAATATCCCTCTTTTTGCTCTTGAAAGCGGTGACCCTTTAACTGAATTTGATATGATAGGCTTTACTCTTCAGTATGAGCTTTCATATACCAATGTTCTCAATATGCTTGACCTTGCAGGTATGCCTATAAGAAGCAGTGACAGAGACAGTCTTACACCGATTATAGTTGGCGGCGGCCCCTGCGTATGTAACCCCGAGCCTATGGCAGACTTCTTCGATCTGTTTATGCTTGGTGACGGTGAAGAAGTAACGGGCGAGGTTATGGACTTGCTTATTGCCTGCAAGAAAGAGGGCGCATCAAAGGCTGAATTCTTGAAGAGAGCAGCTCAGATCGGCGGTGTATATGTACCCTCACTTTATGATATTGACTATAATGCCGACGGTACCATAAACACTGTGACAGCAAAAGAAACAGCACCCGAAAAGGTAACAAAGCGCATTATCAGCGACCTTGACAAGGTGCACTATCCCGATAAGTTTATTGTTCCTTTCGTTGAGGTAGTGCACGACAGAGTTGTACACGAAATACTCAGAGGATGTATCAGAGGCTGCCGTTTCTGTCAGGCAGGTTTCATCTACAGACCCATCAGAGAGAAGAGTGCTGACGCAATCAACGAGCAGTGTAAACGCCTTTGCGAGACAACGGGCTATGATGAGATTTCTCTTTCGTCTCTCAGCACAAGCGACTATACACATCTCGAAGAGCTCATGGAAAAGCTTCTTTCCTGGACTGAGGACTATAAAGTAAATATCGCTCTGCCGTCACTCCGAGTTGACAACTTCTCCGAGAAGCTTATGGAGCACCTTAAAAAAGTCAGACGAAGCGGTCTTACTTTTGCTCCCGAAGCGGGTACACAGAGACTCAGAGATGCTATAAACAAAAATGTTACCGAGGAAGAAATGCTCAGAACTGCAAGACAAGCCTTTTCGGGCGGTTGGTCAGCGGTTAAGCTTTACTTTATGCTTGGTCTTCCCACAGAGACTTATGACGACGTTGCAGGTATAGCAGACCTTGCTCAGAAGGTAGTAGGGGAGTTCTATACCAATCCAGACAGACCCAAGGGTAAGGGAGTACAGGTCAGCATCAGTGTTGCTTCATTTGTACCGAAGCCCTTTACACCTTTCCAGTGGGAGGCTCAGGACACAATTGACGAGCTTATCAATAAGCAGAACCATCTTCTTTCTAATGTAAAAACAAGAAAGATTTCCGTCAGCTATCATAAGGTAAATATCAGCTTCCTTGAGGGCGTATTCGCAAGAGGTGACAGAAAGCTCTGTGATGTTGTCGAGTACGCATGGAGACACGGCTGCAAGTTTGACTCCTGGGACGACAGCTTCCTCTTTGACGTATGGATGGAGGCTTTCGAAAAGTGCGGAGTTGATCCTCTTTTCTATACAAGCAGAAAGCGTGAATACACTGAAATTCTGCCTTGGGATCACCTGGACTATGGTATCAGAAAGCAGTTCTTAATTGATGAAAACGAGAAGTCAAAGACAGCAGACACCACACCTCACTGCCGTATAAAGTGTGCAGGCTGCGGTACCAATAAACTTAACGGAGGTAAATGCGATGCGCTGTGTCAGAATATGGTTTAAGAAAATGGGTATGAGCCGTTACGTCTCGCACCTTGACCTTATGAGGGCAATGACGAGAGCAATAAGACGAGCAAATCTGCCTTTGTGGTACACTGAGGGTTATAACCCACATCCGTATATGACATTTGCTCTGCCTTTATCACTTGGTATGG
>JAZSMR010000012.1:0-4203 GCA_045535965.1 Acutalibacteraceae bacterium | reverse complement strand
TGTTTTCATTATCAAGAGCCGTTACACTTCTTCTCTTGACAACAAAAACATTCTGTGCTCTTTTGTAATTACGAGGGTGATACCCTCACCATAAAACCATTAAGGTTATCAAAAATATGCTTCAAGGAAGAATGTAATAATTCAATAACACTCAGAAGAAATTTATTTCTTCTTGGCGGCAGGTTGCGAAGCAAAAAATATTTTTTAAATTCCCGGAACATTTTATATATCCTTATGTCGTGGTATATATGGAGAGGTAAGGGTTTTCAAAAGCCTTACGCCTCCTCATAGTTCTTATACATTTTTATACAATATATTTCTCATAAGTCAAACTGATATTTGTCTTTACAATATTCTTCGTCTGTGATATACTTCAAGCGTTGATATTTCTGACGTTAAATACATAAGATTGCAAATAAAAATACTGTATCAGCGAATATTATAATATAACATTCCTGTCAGCAATTACTAATCTATGGCACATTAGTTATAATTTCATAAGATATTTTTTAGAAGCAGGAGGAGAAATATATGGCATGGTACGATGAAGCAATATTTTATCATATATACCCCTTAGGACTTACAGGTGCACCCAAGGAAAATCCCTACAGCGAGCCTGTTCATCGGCTGAATACACTTTTGCCGTGGATTTCTCATATAAAAGAAATCGGGTGCAATGCAGTTTACATCGGACCTCTTTTTGAATCTGTAGGTCACGGCTATGAAACAACGGATTATAAAAAATTAGACTCAAGACTCGGCACAAATGAGGACCTGAGAAGCTTTGTTGCTGAATGTCACAGGCAGGGAATACATGTAATTTTAGACGGCGTATTCAATCATACAGGACGGGACTTCTTTGCTTTTAAGGACATCAGGCAAAACAGAGAAAATTCTCCATACAAAGACTGGTACTGTAATGTTAATTTTTGGAGTAACAATTCATTCGGTGACGGCTTTTCTTATGAAAACTGGGGCGGCTATGACCTGCTTGCAAAACTGAACCAGCATAACCCCCAAGTCAAAGACTACATCTGTGACGTTATACGCTTCTGGGTACGCGAGTTCGATATCGACGGAATACGCCTTGATGCCGCCGATGTAATGGATTTCGAATATATGAAGGCTCTACGCCGTGTAGCAAACGAGGTCAAAGCTGATTTCTGGCTTATGGGCGAGGTTATCCACGGCAATTATTCCCGTTGGGCAAATGACGGGACACTCCATTCCGTAACAAACTATATGCTTCATAAGGCACTGTATTCAGCTCATAATGACCACAACTACTTTGAGATTGCTCACACAATAAAGTACGTAAACGATTTGACGGGAAATCGCCTGAAGCTTTATACCTTTACCGATAATCACGATGTTGAGCGCATTTACACAAAGCTTCGCAACAAAGCTCATTTTGTACCGGTTCACATTATGCTGTATACATTGCCGGGAATACCGTCTGTTTATTACGGCTCCGAATTTGGTATTGAAGGCAAAAAAGAGCGATTCTCTGATGATTCCTTAAGACCGGCTTTAAATTATGAGGACTATAAAGATGCAGTTAAGACAAATCCTTGCACAAAGCTCATCTCGGCTCTCGGCAGAATCCGACAGAACACCCCGGCTCTCTCCTACGGAAATTACAGGGAGCTTGAGCTTCAGACCACTCATTTTGCTTATGAGAGAAGCCTTGACGGCAAATCTGTAATCATTGCTGTCAATAACGCTGATAATGACGTAAGCATTAGCCTTGATTGCGGCAACTCTAAAGAATACGAAGGAGCACTGACCGGTGAACGAGTAAGTGCAAAAGACGGACATATTCAGGTTTGTGTCGGTGCAAACAGCGGTGAAATCTGGATACCGTCTGAGCTCTGCAATGAAAGCTTAACGCCGATTAAAACATCAGAAATCAAGAAAGTTTCCGAAGAGTCAAAAGCTTCGGCAGTGTCCGAAAAAACAGAATGTGAAGAAGCTGAAGAAAAGCCCATTGCCGTTGAAGCTCCGGAAGAAAAAGAGCCTGAGGAAGCGGGTACAGTACCGAACAAGAAATATGAAGATATGACTGTTAAAGAGCTTCAGGAAGCGATTTTAGAAAAGATGAGACGAAACGGTCCCGTAACCGAATATATGCTGGGCACAGTACGGGAAAATATATACCATAATTCATTGGTGAATTGGGTCAAAAGCTTTAACTGAATAGTATACGGAGCAATTTACGCTTACATTAAGTCAGTTAATCCTGCCGAAAGTTAAACTCAGGCTACCTACACAGATTTTCTGATAAACGGATAGAGCTTAAGGGCAGTACGCTTCTGTGTATCGCCCCTTTTTCATTATTCCACTAAGCGTAGGTTGTAATTTTGTGTTTTTGAGATTATAATATTTTCATAGAAATCAAAGGAGCTGCTTTTATGAATGCGTATATAACCGCACAGACAATAAAGAGACTGCGCGAAGCAAAAGGTATTACACAAACAGAGCTTGCCGACCAAATCGGGGTCAGCAGTAAAGCTGTTTCAAAGTGGGAAACCTCAAAAGGTCTGCCCGATATTGCACTTATAGAGCCTTTAAGTCAGGCTCTCGGTGTTTCTGTTATGGAGCTTATGTCAGGTGATACCGTTATAAACAAAAACCTTTCCTCGAACATACTCTTTTCAAAGTTTTATGTTTGTCCCGTCTGCGGAAATGTGATACACACAACGGGAGAAACACTCATAAGCTGCTGCGGAATAACATTGCCTGCCCTTGATGCTGAAGAAACTGACAACTCACACGAAATTACAGTCGAGCCGGTTGAGGATGAACATTTTATTACCGTTCATCACTCTATGACTAAGAAGCATTTTATTTCCTTTGTCGCCTTTGTGACTTCGGACAGAGTGCAATTTGTAAAATTCTATCCCGAAGGAGATGCCCAGACGAGATTTCAGATAAGAGGCAGAGGATATTTGTATATTTACTGCAACAGACACGGACTTATGAAAAAGAAAATATAAATTTTAAAATAGGCACTCGCAGACCAGAAGAAACTTCTCATTAAAAAAAGGAACGGTTAAAGAAGCTGATTTCTGCCATTGACGGTGCTGTGAAAGGAAAGAATATTATGGATGCTTTTGACAACAGTGAATTTGAAAAATACAAAGACGAAGTAAAAGAAAAATGGGGTAAAACCGAAGCCTATTCAGGATACGCCGAAAAGAGTAAGTCCTACACTAAGGAAAAGTACGGGATTCTTGCTGATGATATGAACGAAATCCTCGCTGAGTTTGCCGTCAAAATGAAAAAACCTAATACCCCGGACTCTGCCGAAACACAGAGTCTCGTGAAAAAATTGCAGAATCACATCACCGAAAACTACTACACCTGCACAAAGGAAATCCTATCAGGCCTCGGACAGATGTATGTTTATGATGAGCGATTTAAGAATAATATCGACAAGCACGCCGAGGGAACGGCAGAGTACATCAGCGAAGCGATTAAAATATACTGCAAATGAACGGCAAAAGCCACCGTCGTGGTGGCTTCAGCTTGTCGAAAAACCGTGTCTCGCTTGATTGCGAAACACGGTTTGACAGTTTGGCGAGAGGCGTATTGTCTCTCGCTTTAAATTTGCCCTCATAAGGGCATTTATTTTTTTATCGGCAACTTTATCAAAACAACAAATAAAGAGCCTCTGCCGCCGTTATACGGAGTGTGATACACCGTCAAGACCGTTTCGGCATTTTTATTCTTTCGCTGTTGGCACTGAATTTGGCAAGCGGTGAAAAACTGTCAAAGTCTTTTGTTATCTCTGTGTCAAAGATAGCACAATAATGCTTTGTCATATCAAGTGTCGAGTGTCCCAACAACTTTTGAAGCATGAGGGCATTGCCGCCGCAATCAACTAAATAACAGTTCAAATATCTCAGCGGCTGTTTCTTTAGATTTCATGCGGATTGCAGGCTTTTTTCTCATGGTTTTCTTTCCCTCTTGGTTCTTTAGATTTTTGTTAAAAAACCAAGCGCGAACAAGACATATAAAAAAATGCCTGAAACCTTGTAGTTTCAAGCATTTTTGGGAAAATGGTCGGAGTGACGGGACTTGAACCCATGGCCTCTTGGTCCCGAACCAAGCGCGATACCAAACTTCGCCACACCCCGAAGTGACTTTTAGTATTATACACGATAAGATATTAAAAATCAACTGTTTTCTCAAAAAATATTT
>JAZSMR010000127.1:0-3352 GCA_045535965.1 Acutalibacteraceae bacterium | reverse complement strand
ACTGTCAGATTAACAGTAAATAGTATAAAAGAAAACCAATAAAAATACCGCATTGATTTTTCTGTCAAGGTTGTATTAGTTATAATTTCTGCGGTGGTTCATTATTGAATAGGAAATGTGTTACATTAAAAAAGATAGAATATGTATTGCCGGAGAACTACTTGTGTTATGAACATCCGCACCAGACTGAGATTCAACAGTTGTTATATTTTCACCTTGCTCTGAACGCTTTGCTTCAATAACACCAACGGGAACACCTTCAACAAAAAGGGCATAGTCAACCGGACCGGTGCTTGTGTGGTACTCCCTTACAGCGACACTAATCGAAGCCATAGGATTGAGTTCTTTCATACTCTGCAAAACCCAACCGCATTGTTTTAACTTTTCATCAATTATCAGACGTGATTTTTCTTCCGGCGACATATCTGTGCCTCCCATCGTTTTATAGCTGAAACAATTAGCTATTTTATTACAAAAACCCATAATATTATAGCTTAAATAAAAACATTTTTCAAGGAAAATTTAGTTTAATATACAAAACTAAACTATTGTGCCTCTGAGATTGAAAATATCCTTATCATTATATAGTGTGCAAATACTAAAAAAGTAACAAAAATTGTTATATTTTGAGGGTATCACCCTCGTAATTCCCAACAAGCATAGCATATTTGGTTGTCAAGAGCAGAAGCCATGCGACTCTTGACAATAAAAATATACTGTACTACTAAACAAGTACTATCTCGACAACAGTCTTTTTTCAGGTCTTTATCTCTGCTTTAAAGCAGCTAATTTTTGTTGTTACGCAAAAATATCTTCAACAAGTTAAAAATTTCATACTATATAAACTAAAATCAATCGCCATCAACCACAACATATTGTATGATTTTTGGGGAATTTTCTTTGTATTGAATGGAATTTTTTTAAATGATCAAATCATCATTCAAGGAAAGCTAACGGATAAAAAGCATTTTTATACTAAAAGATAAGCACGACCTACATTTACCGTAAGTCGTGCTTTGTTTGTCAAATTCAATTTTAACTGTATATCAGCTCGCTACAGACAATCTCCCTTGCCCGTTGCTGAATGTTGCCCATTCTCTGTACCCATTCAAGCTGGTCCTGCTCTTTAAGCTCTTCTGTAACGCCTTCAGCTTTTTTCATCTGTTCAATCAGAAGGTCATACATTTCATTTGCCTGACGGTCAATATCTGCAAGATAAGGCCAAAGTGTGCATTTAGTTACCATCAGCATAAATATACCTCGTTTGTTGTGTTCAAGGTAGTTTTTGTGCATCATACCCCATTTGCCGATGATGATATTTGCTTGTTCGGGTGGCAGGATGATGTTTGGAATGAGAAAGCCATTGACTTGGCGATAGGTGATTTTTGTTTTCTCTTTCATTTTATACACCTCCTTTTGAATTCACAACAAAAGTATCGTATGTAAATCTTGCACCAAATCTAAAACCTGAAACAAAGCCGTCACAAATGCTCATACTTGAAAACTCATTATATGTGCTCACATAATTTGCAAACTTCTCTTTTTCTTCGTCAGACAGTTTTGCTGCCAGTTCTTCCTCTTTCTTTACAAGCTCATTTAACTTCTTTTTGAGTCTGGGTGTTATTTCTGTGGTGAGCTCTTGTGGCTCAAGATTTCCGTAGAATAATTCTTCAATTATATTTGACATATGTAATCCTCCATATAGATTGATATTACCTACAATTCAATCTTTTAGGCTGATTACAAAAGCCGAAGGGAGACAACTTCCTTACGGAGTGTCTCCCTTCGGGGAGTTTTTTCAGTTAGGAGTTAGGAGTGAGGAGTTAGGAGTTTAATTAAGCGAAGCTTCATTAAGTGCAAAGCGCAGAACGCAGAGTGGCGACCGTCGCGGTCGCCCTCTTTCTTTTCAGGTCTGATGAAGAGGTGAGGTGCGGCTCCATAGCCGAAGCCTTAAGGGCTTCGGCTCAGCGACACCGTCGCTGTAAATCGCCTTTCAGGCGATTTAATGGAGCCGCCTGCCCACTTTTCGGCTTTCGTTACTCCTTCTGAATACCTGCTAATCTGTACACTTTTCACAAAAGCTGAAGCACACTTTTATACAAAATGGGCAAGTATACGAATTTTCTGGGGAGATAAAAAAATCTTGACAAAAAATGTGCTTTAGGTTATAATATCAAAGCGTGCGATTATGCACAAATATCATTAATGAAAGGAGATGCTACGATTGCCAACCTTTAACCAGTTAGTTCGCAGCGGTAGAGAAACACTTGTAAAGAAGCCGAAGGCTCCTGCTCTTCTTAAGGGTCTCAACTCAAAGAAGAACGTGATGACAGACCACAGCTCACCTCAGAAGCGTGGCGTTTGCACAGCAGTTAAGACAGCTACACCGAAAAAGCCAAACTCAGCTCTTCGTAAAATTGCCAGAGTTCGTCTTACAAACGGAATCGAAGTTTCAGCTTACATTCCCGGCGTAGGTCACAACCTTCAGGAACACTCAGTAGTTCTCATCAGAGGCGGCCGTGTTAAGGACCTTCCCGGTGTTCGTTACCATATCGTTCGCGGTACACTTGATACCCAGGGCGTTAACGGAAGAATGCAGTCCCGTTCAAAGTACGGTGCTAAGCGTCCTAAGGCAGCTAAGAAATAATTCAGTGAAATTCTGAATTAAAAACCAAATTTTTTTGAAAATTCCGTAGTCAGGCGGAAAAACTATGAATTGACAAATCTTCTTGCAGGCAGACAGCTGTAAGATGCTGTCGGAATGTGAGAGTGTATATATATTATTGTATGCCTCTCAATTTGGTGCCGACGGGAATTTGTCACTCGAGTACCTATGATATCATTATTATGAAGGAGGGAAGCGCAGTGCCAAGAAGAGGCCAGATCGCAAAACGTGACGTTTTGCCGGATCCGCTTTACAATTCAAAGCTTGTAACACGTCTTATCAACAGTGTTATGTACGATGGTAAAAAAGGTGTCGCTCAGAAGATTGTATACGACGCTTTTGATATCATCAGAGAAAAAACAGGTAAGGAACCCCTCGAGGTTTTCGAAGCAGCAATGGAAAATGTAATGCCCTTGCTCGAAGTTAAGGCTCGCCGTGTAGGTGGTTCAACTTACCAGGTACCCATGGATGTCCGTCCCGAAAGAAGACAGACATTGGGCCTTCGTTGGATCACACTCTATAGCCGTCAGCGTTCAGAAAGAACAATGAAGGAAAGACTTGCCAACGAAATCATTGATGCTACCAACGAAACAGGTTCAGCATTCAAGAAGCGTGAAGATACCCATAAGATGGCAGAAGCTAACAAGGCTTTCGCACATTTCAGATGGTAATAACCTTATTCGCTTA
>JAZSMR010000036.1:0-3744 GCA_045535965.1 Acutalibacteraceae bacterium | reverse complement strand
GTTGATATTATCATTGAAGAAGCAGAAAAGTCCGTCAGTGTGATAATCGAAGATAACGGTGGCGGTGTGGCAGAGGATGAGCTTTCTATGCTCTTTCGCAGATTTCACCGCAGTCAGAATGCCTCGCCTGACAGTGCAGGTGTAGGTCTTGCCATTACCAAGGCGATAGTTGAAAAGCATCACGGTACCATCACTGCAGAGAACAGCGAAAAAGGTCTGCGAGTGAGTATGTGCTTTCCCATAATCGATGCAAATTTAAAAATATAAGGCCTTTCGGGTGCAGTTTACCTGTGCCCGATTTTCTTACTATCTTACGAAATCTTAAGGTAAAAGTCACCGAATCGTAAGGTTGACCGTGTACAATGAAGTTACAAAATCAAAAGGAGTGTTATTATGAACATCATAGAATGCAAAAATCTCACAAAAGAATACTTAAGCGGTGAAAACGTTGTCAAAGCCGTTGATGATGTAACAGTCAGCTTTGAGCAGGGCGAATTCTGTGCTATCACCGGTCCCTCAGGCTCGGGTAAGTCAACCTTTCTTCACGTGCTCTCTTCACTTGAAAACCCCACAAGCGGCAATGTTTACTACGGCGGAAAGTCACTCTCGTCCTACAATGACAATCAGCTGTCTATTCTTCGCCGCCGTCGTTTCGGTTTCGTTTTTCAGGCGTACAACCTTGTTCAGGAGCTGACGGGGTACGAAAATATTCTGCTTCCCGTTATGCTTGACGGTAAAAAGCCTGACGAAGAATATCTTAACAAGGTTATTGATATGCTCGGCATCCGTGACAGATTAGAGCATCTTCCCTCTGCACTTTCAGGCGGTCAGCAGCAGAGAATCGCCATCGCAAGAGCCCTTGCCAACAGACCTGCTATTCTTTTTGCCGATGAGCCTACGGGTAATCTTGACGGCAAGAGTGGCCGTGAAGTGCTGTCGCTTCTTAAATATGTCAGTAAGCAGCTTGGCGTTACCCTTATTCTTGTAACCCACGACCTGCATGTTGCAGAGCAGGCGGAGAGAATTCTTACCATTGAGGACGGCAAAATAGTCAAAGACACCAAGCCTGCACCCTCTGTGTAACTCAGGGAGGTGACAGCAATGAAAAGAAAACTCACAATTAACACCCTTGCTATGGGTAACCTGAAGCAAAGGCGAAAGCAATATACAATTCTTATTATCGGCATCATACTTGCTATGGTGTTCTCGTCGGGTACGATGTTCTTTATCTCCTGCACTAAATCTTCTAACGAAGAATTCAAAAGCCGTACTATGGGTAACTTCTACGGCTACTATTTTGCTTGTGATAACATCGTTGATGCAGAGCAAGGTGTAAGAGACGGTCTTGTTGAAAGTTACGGCTATGCTCATATTTTAGGGTACGCCTATACCGATGAAGAAAAAATGGACAAGGGTACTCCCGTGGCATGGCTTGACGAAGAAGCAAAAAAGCTTTACTATGTGCACTTTATTGAGGGCAGATATCCCGAAGCAAAGGGCGAAATTGCCATTGAAAAAGATGCCGCTTTACGTCTTGGAATAAAACCGGTAGTTGGTGAGGAAATCAGCGTTTCTATGCTGACGGCAAATAGCGACAGCTTTCTCACCACATCAACCGACAAGACATATACCGTCGTAGGTATACTTACAGATAAACGCAAAAATTATGAGAATTTTTTAGGTGCAGACCGTGTGCCTCAGTTCCCTGCGGCTCTTGTAAGCAGTGAAGAAACAGTAGACCTTGGTGGTAAAGAAATACCGGCTATATTTTTCACTGCGACTAAAAATTCACTTAAAGAACAAGTGCCTGATTCTATAACTGGAATGGACGGTACGGTATTTTATAGCAGTTCATTCTTTGTGAATTTCATTCAACCAATCTACAATAAAGCTGACGCAATATATAACAACGGTGGCAATAATCCGAATTTAATGTATGAAGTGAGAGACTTATCCTATAACCATAGCAGCACAGTATACAACTCGTCGCTTTTGAGTATCACCCTTGCCGTTGTGCTTATGCTCGCATCTTGTATAGGTATTATAAATGCCTTTTCGACTAATCTTAAAGAACGCAAAAAACAGATTGGTATGCTTCGTGCGGTAGGCGCTACAAAACGGCAGATAATAAATATTTTCGGCAGAGAAGCATTTTTCATATCTTTGATCTGTGCACCTATCGGTGTAGTTGTTTCCTATTTCGGCGTAAAACTCTATGCAAAACTTATGGGCGACGAATTCATTTTCAGACCAAATTTTAGTGTGTTAATTATCACTGCACTTGTTAGTGTTATTTGTGTTATGTTGGCTGCACTCATTCCTTTGATTTCAGCTTCAAAGATTTCACCTATGCAGGCAATCAGAAATGTTGAACTCAGCCGTAAAATGAAACGAAGAAAAATCAAAACCCAGAAAAACTTTGTTGTTCCTAAACTTCTTGCACAGCGTAGTCTGAAATTTTACAGAGGCAGACAAGTTGGCGTTACTCTTATACTTATTATCACCATTTTTGTTTCAAGTCTCGGTTTCGCATTTATTAAAGATGAGTTTGATGGCTACACATGGGATGAATTTAACACCTCAGACTATGTTATAACACGAAATGATTTCCCTGATACGGTACCATATGTAAATCTACCGAATATAGATAAAAAAATCAATCCTAATAACATCAGAGATATTCTTGATTATCCCATGTTTAAAGCTACCTATGGTTACAAAGAAGGTACAACGTATGTAGTGACCGATGAATACAGTGATTATATGAAACTGCTTCAATTAGGCGGTATGCACAATGTCCGTTACGATGAAAATTCTGATTTTCAGTCTAGAGCTAATGTTAAAGAAGATATGTCTCTTGATGAACTTTTTGAACTTTGGTTTAAAGAAGACACGGAATTTTATTCAAAGCTTAAAATAAACTCTCAACCCTCTCAGGAACTGTTACTTACAGAAATACAAGGCTATGACTCCGTTGTAATAGAAAACAGTCTTGAGCAGTTTGAAATTGTTGACGGAAAAATCAATATTGACAAATTGGAATCAGGTGAAGAGATTATACTTGTCGCTTATGAAAATGCCGGTTTTCAGGTGTACTGGGATGAAAAGGGAAGAGTTTATACCTATGGCCTGCAGGATATGGAAGAGGAGTTAAAATTAAGCATAACAGCACAGAACTATTATAAAAGAAACAATATTGAATCGGAAATCCTTGCCAACGCAACACTCGGTTTAAAGGCAGGCGACACTTTGAAGCTTTGTACTATGTATTCAGACGTGGCTGAGATAGATTTTAACACAGACAATTATTTAAATAAAGAACACCTTACAGCATACGAAAAAGAAGTGAGAATCGGTGCAATTGTAAAGCCTTTCAGTTTTTCGGAAACAGCACGCAATCATCAGCACTTCGGCATTGTAACAACCGCCTCAGGTATGGATATTGTTACAGGTCATCACCACGATTATGAAAATATCAATATAGATTATGACGGTGAAATGAATGATGATGCAGACCTTGAGGCAACAGAGTATCTCGGCACTGTTTTTTCAGGTAGTTTTTTCAAAGCATCCTCAGGTTATAGCTTTAATAAAGACAATCAGGAAACGGCAAAAGTGCTTATGATTTCTCTTTTAAGTATTGTTATTCTTATGTTCTCTGTTTGTGCTAGTATGGTTAACAACGCCCTGACAGCTAAAATACGTGAAAGCAAAAAGGAAATAGGCACTCTTCGTGCTGTAGGT
>JAZSMR010000126.1:0-18866 GCA_045535965.1 Acutalibacteraceae bacterium | reverse complement strand
AGATATGTTCCGTATGCTCGGTTCAGGTACTGAGGCTTGTATGGTAGCTTGCCGTGTTGCAAGACTTGCTACAAAGAAAAAGCACATCCTCAAGATGGGCGGCGCTTACCACGGTTGGTCAGATCAGCTCGGTTACGGTATCCGTGTTCCCGGCTCAAAGTTCACTCAGGCAAGCGGTGTTCCCATGCGTCTTATGAGAGATACACAGGAATTCTTCCCCAACGATCTTAACGACCTTGAAAAGAAGCTCAGAAGAAATCAGTTCAACGGCGGCACAGCTGCTGTATTTATCGAGCCCGTTGGTCCCGAAAGCGGTACACGTCCTCTTGATTTTGAATTCAACAAGGGCGTTGAAAGACTCTGCCGTAAGTACGGCGCACTCCTTATCTTTGATGAGGTTGTTACAGGCTTCCGTCTTGGTATGGCAGGTGCTCAGGGTTACTTCGGTGTTGAACCCGACCTCACAATCTTCGGTAAGGTTATCGCAGGCGGTTATCCCGGTGCAGGCGGTATCGGCGGTAAGAGAGAATATATGCAGTACATGGGCGCAGGTCTTGATGCAAGCGGCATGAAGATCAAGAAGGCTTTCTGCGGCGGTACTCTTGCAGCTACACCTATCTCATGCGTAGCAGGTTACTATACTCTTGAAGAAATTGACAAGCAGAACGCTTGCCAGAAGGCCGGTATCATGGGTGACAGAATCACAGCAGGTCTCAATCAGATTATCGACAAGTACAACCTTCCCTTCGTAGCATTCAACCAGGGTTCAATCTGCCACATGGAAACTGTCGGTACGCTTGCATTCTCACTTGACTGGACTAAGCCCTGGCAGATCCCCAACGTAATCAAGGAAACAAGCAAGCGTAAGGCTGAAATGACTCACATGGGTGCAGCTTATATGGCTGAAGGTCTTGTAACTCTTGCAGGTTCACGTCTTTACACATCAGCAGCATACACAGAAGAAATGATCGACGATGCACTCGCTCGCTTCGACAGAGTATTCGCTAACATCGCTGTTGTAGAATAAGATACATATACAATCAACAAGGCAGACTCGTTTGTCTGCCTTGTGTCAACTAAAACAATATATAAAGAGGTGTAATAAATGGACATCTTAGAAGCTAAAAAAATAGTTGTTGAAGCAGGTAAGCAGCTTGTTTCCACA
The DNA here is from genome assembly GCA_045535965.1 of Acutalibacteraceae bacterium. GTDB lineage: Bacteria > Bacillota > Clostridia > Oscillospirales > Acutalibacteraceae > UBA6857. The sequence continues at coordinate 17,701 of JAZSMR010000126.1, read as the reverse complement.
GGTCTTATTGCACGTACATGGGGTAACGTAAGCTGCCGTATCGACGACAAGCAGTTTGTTATTACTCCCAGCGGTAAAGCTTATGAAGGCCTTACTCCCGAAGATATAGTGCTTGTTAATATGGAAGACCTTTCTTATGAAGGAGATATCAAGCCCTCAAGTGAAAAGGGTATCCATGCTCAGTGCTATCTCCACAGACCTGAGATCAATTTCGTTATCCATACACATCAGGCTAATGCAAGTGTTGTTTCAGCTCTCGGCTGTGACCTCAACGGCATCGAAGGCTACAGCAAGGATATTATTGGTGACCACATTGCAGTAAGTGCTTACGGTCTTCCCGGTACAGGTAAGCTCCGTCAGGGTGTTATCGATACACTCGAGCGTTCAGACTCAAAGGCTATCTTCCTTAAGTCACACGGTGCAGTTTGTCTTGGTACAGACTACGATGATGCTTTCAAGGTAGCTAACGAAGTTGAAGCAGTTTGCGAAAAGTATGTTTTCGATAAATACAATGAGCTTTCAGGCAAGGTAGCAAAGTCTTTTGGCGATGTTTTCGAATACATTGCAGATGTAAAGAAGAGAGCAGATATGCCTTCACCCAAGCTTACAGCTTACGACAGTATCCGTATTGACGATGCAGTTATTCTTAAGGATAAAGAGGGTAACGATGTTGCAGTTGTAGGTCTTTGCCCCTGCTGTGATGAACTTATCAAGGGTGAGAAGTACCCCTCAGAGGCTGATCTTCATAAGGCTATCTACAATAAACGTGAGGATATCGGAGCTATTATCCATTCTGAAAAGGATGCTATTATGGCTACATCAAAGATCGGCAAGACAGTTAAGCCGTTCCTTGATGACTTTGCTCAGATTGTCGGTATTACAGTAAGATGTGCTGAGTTCAACCCCAACGACACAATGAAGTCTTCCAAGAAGGCTGTCAAGAAGATGTCAAACAAGTTCAGAAATGCTATGTTCCTTAAGGACAACGGTGCAGTTTGCTGCGGCCCCAACACAGAGGAAGCTCAGGCAACTGAGATGGTAATGGAAAAGAACTGTAAGACAATGCTTGCAGGTGAAGTGTTCGGCGGTGCTAAGAATCTTGGCGGTCTTGACTGCGTAATTATGAATGTAGTTTACAGACTCAAGTATTCAAAGCAGAAATAATGAAAATTCGGAATTCGGAATGCGGAATTCGGAATTGCGGGTGAGATGGTTATAAAATAAAAATATATCCCGCCCAGCGAGCAAGTTCTTTTGATTACTTTTCTTTCAAGAAAAGTAATGCCTGCCCGTCGAGGGCAACATAAAAAAGATTAAGGAGACTCGGTGTGAGTCTCCTTTTTTTACTCTGTTTTGTCTTTTTTTATAGCCTTAATAGTAAAGGTAACTAAAAGAGCAAGAATTATCCAAACTGCATAAGCGTAAATTACAACTGGCCAATGATGTGGATTTGAATAAAGACTTAGATCAAATATGGCAAGAGGATGAAACATAGAGAAAAACGGCATAGCAATAACCGTTGGTATGTACACGATCCACGAGAAAATTAACCAAGGATGTTTTGCGTTGCAAGCAAATAGTATACCAAGAAACATAAGCGCTACCGTAAAAAATACAAATACAATACCACCCATAAGCGCAAACAAAACTGACAGTAGACCACCTATAACGGCAATAACTATACCCACATATTTTCTGACTATTCTCTCGTTATGCTTAGGTATATTTTCGCTGTCGGGGTCTTTGACATAAATATAAACGGGTTCGGGTTCGACTATGGTTCTGCCTTTCAATATATAATCAGTAGATACGCCGAAAATCTCACTCAGTTGCAGAAGCTTTTCAGCTTCGGGGAGGCACATATTGTTTTCCCATTTGGATACGGTCTGACGGGACACATCAAGTTTATCTGCGAGGGTGCCCTGAGACATATTGTTCCGGGTACGCAGGTCATAAATTCTTTCGCCGATGCTTGTCATAATATCAGCTCCTTTCTTGCTTTAATATTAGCATAGAGGGGCTGTTTTGTCTATCAATGTTGGTTTAAAATTTAGCAACTTCAGGTTGCAGGGGATGAAATGAATGAAGAATGCAGAATTCAGAGTGCAGAATTAGGGGGGATATCGCGTTTTTGGTTACTTTTTGGGCAACAGCAAAAAGTAACGCCACCGCGGCGAGCGGAAATGAAAATTAAATATTCTTTTACTGTTGCAGGGCTCTGCCCCGCACCCCGCAAGCTTTTGTAAAAGCTTGACCAAAACTTTACTTGTTTTTTTATTAAAATTTCTCACTTACCTATTGATATTTCTCTTAAAATTTGAGATAATATAATGAATTATCATATTCCGTAAGGAGGTAAATACATTGAGCGATAACTTAAAGCTCGCTGAGCTTTTGTTCCCCAATATAACAAAAACACCCGATGATATGGAAACACAGTTCCCACCGAGAAATCTCAAAGAAGGTGCAAGAGTAACAAGACTTGCTCCCAGCCCCACAGGCTTCCTCCACTTTGGTAACCTCTTCGCAGGTACTGTTGCCTACAGAACTGCTAAAACTACCGATGGTATTTTCTATGTAAGAGTCGAAGACACCGACCAAAAAAGAAAAATCGAAGGCGCAGTCAAAGTTATGCTTGACGGACTTGAGGCTTTCGGCGTTAAAGCAGATGAAGGCGTAATCGGCGAAGAAGTGGAAAAAGGTGACTACGGCCCTTATTACCAGAGCAAAAGAAAAGAAATCTACCATGTTTTCGCAAAGAGCCTCGTAGAAAAAGACCTGGCTTACCCCTGCTTCTGCAGCGCTGAGGAATTAGATGAAATCAGAGCACAGCAGGAAAACGAGCCTCAGAAAGGCTACTGGGGCAAGTACGCTAAATGCCGTAATCTCGGCTTGGCTGAAATCGAAGAAAAAATCAGCGTAGGCGCCCCCTGGACTCTTCGCCTCAAGTCACCGGGCAATGCAGAAAACAAGTGCTTCATTGACGATATGATCAAGGGCAAAATTGAAATGCCCGAAAATGTACAGGATATTGTTCTTCTTAAAAGTGACGGTATTCCTACATACCACTTTGCTCACGCGGTGGACGACCATCTTATGCGAACAACTCACGTTGTACGCGGTGACGAGTGGATGTCAAGCTGTCCTGTACATCTTCAGCTCTTCAAGTGCCTCGGCTTTAAAGTCCCCAAGTACGCTCACGTAGCTCCGATTATGAAAGAGGAAAACGGCGGTAAGCGTAAGCTTTCAAAGAGAAAGGACCCCGAAGCAGCAGTAACTTTCTATGTTGAACAGGGTTACCCGAAGGAGAGCGTAAACGAGTATATTATGACTCTTATGAACTCCAACTTCGAAGATTGGAGAAAGACAAATAAAGACGCTTCAATCGATGCATTCCCCTTTAACCTCAAGAAGATGAGCGTGTCAGGTGCACTCTTTGATATGGTTAAGTTAAATGACGTATCAAAGAATGTCATCTCTCTTATGAATGCTAAAACTGTTTATGAGTACACTGCCGAATGGGCAAGTGAATACGACAAAGATTTCTATGCTCTTATTTCACGCGACCCCGGATTCTCAACAGCGATACTTAATGTTGACCGTGATACACCTAAGCCCAGAAAGGATATAGCCTGCTGGAGCGAGGTCAAGGACTATATCAGCTATTATTTCGATGAGCTTTTTGAAAATACTTTTGAAATGCCCGAAAATATAACCGTTGATATGGCAAAGGAAATCTTAGAAGCATATATCAAAGCATATAACGAAAACGACACTAAGGACGAATGGTTCCATAGAATGAAAGATCTTTGTGAGCCTCTCGGCTATACTCCTAACGTTAAGGAATATAAGAAGAATCCCGAAGCGTTCAAGGGCCACGTTGGCGATATATCAACAGTTGTAAGAGTTGCCGTAACAGGCAGAAAAAATACTCCTGACCTTTACTCGATTATGAGCCTTCTCGGTAAGGAAAAGGTTATGGAAAGACTTAACTTAGCACTGAAGCATTTCAGTGCGTGAAAGGATGTACACAATGGAAGAAGCAGTAAAAGTATCAAATTTCATCCATGACTTTATAGATGAAGACTTGGAAAAAGGCGTCTATTCGCATGTACAGACACGTTTTCCTCCCGAACCTAACGGTTATCTTCATATCGGTCACGCTAAAGCTATACAGATAGACTTCTCCACTGCCGAAAAATACGGCGGTATCTGCAATCTCCGTCTCGACGATACCAATCCCTCAAAGGAAGATGTTGAATATGTAGATGCTATCAAGGAGGATATCGAGTGGCTCGGATATAAGTGGGATAAGGTGCTTTATGCATCAAGCTATTTCGATTTCATTTATGAGTGCGCTATTAAGCTTATCGAAATGGGCAAGGCTTATGTCTGCGACCTTACAGCAGATGAAATAAGAGAATACAGAGGTACTCTCACAGAGCCCGGTAAAAACAGCCCATACAGAGAAAGAAGCATTGAAGAAAACCTTGATCTCTTCAAGAGAATGACCGACGGTGAATTCCCCGACGGTGCAAGGGTGCTTCGTGCAAAGATTGATATGGCATCGCCAAACATCAATATGCGTGACCCGGTTATTTACCGCATCGCTCACGTAAGCCATCATCAGACAGGTGACAAGTGGTGCGTATATCCCATGTATGACTTCGCTCATCCTCTTTCAGATACAAGAGAGGGTGTAACACACTCCCTTTGCTCACTTGAATTCGAAAACCACAGACCTCTTTATGACTGGTTCCTTAAGGAGCTTCAGTTCAAAGAACCCTCACGCCAGATTGAGTTCGCAAGACTCAACATCAACTACTGTCTTACAAGTAAGCGTAAGTGCTTACAGCTTGTAAATGAAGGCATCGTTGACGGCTGGAATGACCCGAGAATGGTTACTGTCAGCGGTATGAGAAGAAGAGGTTATCCTGCTGAGGCAATCAGAGACTTCATTAATCGTGTCGGCGTATCAAAGGCTTACAGTGTTGTTGATTTCGGACTTCTTGAAGCTTGTGTAAGAGACAATCTTAATGCTAACGCTCCCAGAGCTATGGCAGTTCTCAGACCTCTTAAGGTTATTATCGATAACTATCCCGAGGACTTAGTTGAAGAAATCGAGCTTCCCATCAATCAGGATAAGCCTGAAATGGGTACAAGAGTAATCCGCTTCTCAAAGGAACTCTACGTTGAAAAAGAGGACTTTATGATCGAGCCTCCCAAGAAATATTTCAGACTCTTCCCCGGCAACGAGGTAAGACTCAGAGGTGCATACTTCGTTAAGTGTGTCGACTATGATACAGACGAAAACGGCGAGGTTACAGCGGTACACTGCACTTATGACCCCGAAAGCAAAGGCGGTAACTCACCTGACGGCAGAAAGGTCAAGGGTACTCTTCATTGGGTAAGTGCTAAAAACAGCACCACGTTTGAAGCGAGACTTTACGACAGGCTCTTCAACAATCCCAATCCCTCAGACGAGTCAAACGGCAGCTTTAAGGACAATCTCAATCCCGATTCGCTCACAATTCTCGAAGGCTGTAAGCTTGAGGACGGCATAGAGAATCTTAAAGTCGGTGACACATTCCAGTTTATGAGACAGGGTTATTTCTGTGTGGATACAACATCGCAAGAAGATAAAATTGTATTCAACAGAACAGTAGACCTCAAGTCATCATGGAAATAAATAAAAGGAGTAAGTAAATATGAAAATTGCTTATCGTATCATCACTCCGCTTCTTGCAATAGGTGCAGTAGTTATGGGTCTTATGCTCAAGCTCTTATACTTTGCAATAGGCGGCTTATCAGACGAAATTTCGTCAATCGTTACTCTTGCTGAGCAGTTCGGCGTTCAGACTAAGTATGAATTCTCAGCTATTGAGATTATTGAAATGCTTATGAAAACAGATCTCGGCGGTGCGGTTGCAGAGGGTACAGAAGAGGCGGCAAGCTTCCTTACAATTGCTGAGCCTATTATTCCTCACCTCATTGCATTTGTTGTGTTCTTTGTTATTGCGCTTGGACTTTTCCTTGCAACAGGCGTTGTTGCAGCAATCAGAGACAACAGAAAGCCTGTTATGATTATGTCAGTATCCGGTCTTGTAATCACTTTTATCTGTATTATTATTTCAAAACTTGCATTCGATAAGATTATCGGTGGTGAAATAAACCTTTCAGATATTGTTGGTATGTTCTCTGAAAGCACATGGACACAGCTTCTTGCTGCGGTTGTAACGGTTAAGACTGCGACACTTTCAGCAGGCTTCTATGCAGTGTTCGGTATGTACATTCTTGTAATTCTCTGGACAGTTCTTGCTAATATGCTTATCAAGACACCTATTCAGATTGAGAAGAAGCACAGAAGAAGAAAGCCTTTACCCAGACCTTCAGCTATTTTCCATAGATAAAAAATAACAGCGTGTTTTGGTATTTTACGTAAGTAACAAGGTTCTTGAGCACAATGTGCGAAAAGTTCTTACTTTTCCACGCAAGGAAAAGTAACGCCTGTCCGGCGGGGACGAAGAAAAATAATTGTTGTTAGTATGCGGGAGAGCGAGTAGTAAAAGAAACTTGCTTTCCCGCCGAAGTATTTTTTGTTGAATCTTAAAATGTTTTATGATATAATAAAAACAAGAAAGAGATTTTCTGAAAGATTTTAGGGAGGTTTAAATTATGGACGAAAACAAAAAAAGTTCAAAATTCATTAAGATTATCAGTTGCCTTATTATAGGTTTGCTTGTTTTCAGTTTATTACAAATCGTAACCCTAAATGATAAAATAGACAATCTTTCGACATTAAATTCGAGACTGAGTTCAGAAATACAAAGTTTAAAAAATGATATAAATTCTATATATTCTAATGTAGATGAAAAAATGAAAGAGCAAGTAAGTCTTATATCAGGCGTTGATTATTCTATTGGGAAACCTAATGAAAGTATGACAACCGCCCCTCTTTCACTAACGGTTGTACCGAAGATTATCACTGACGATATGAAACTCTCCGTTACCATAGACGACGTCACAGCGCCTTTAGAAAAAAGCGGAAATAAATTCAAGGGCACAATTAATGTGGATCTTTTTATGGGTTATGGACTAAGGATCTTGCTTACAATTGAGTCTTCTGAAAGTACACAAACTGAATACTTGGATGATATTGATGTTTCATATCTTTTCAGCGATTATATGCCCACTTTAGATGCGGATATGTCTTCGTCATCTCGCAGAAGCAACAACACGTTACATATTACCTCCAACTTATCAATAAATATCAAAAACAAAGACTCAGATGTTAAATTCACATCCTTCGCCATTGTTGAAGAGTTAAACGGTGAAGAAATCGGTCGTGAAGATATTACTGCAGAAGTTTTCGAAGCGGGTGATGACTATAACGGTGACTATTCAAAATCATTTGAGGTTTCCGACGAATATGAACTGAGAATTTATGTTATAGCTGAAGATTCACTTGGTTATATTTACAAGAACCTTGCTGATTGTTGGATGGAGTCCCAAATGGATGCTATGGTGGAAACTGTAATGGACGATGTAACAATCAGCGATAAAGACGGAAATGTATTGTATAATGGTTATGCCTATTGAGTAAAAGATTAATTTGACGAAAGAAAGTAGCAGACAAAATCTGCTACTTTTTGTTTTGTGATTGCTTACTTTAGGGCAGCAGGGGTGCGGCTCCATTAAATCGCAAAGCGATTTACAGCGATGATATCGCTGAGGCGAAGCTGAAGGCTTCGTCTATGGAGCCGCCTGCCGTTTGCAGTTTAGTTCAAGTAAAATATGAACTTCCCCGCGTACAAAAAAGCCGGACTGAAATCAATCAATCCGGCTTATCTTTATTTTATTCCGCTCGCCGCGGAGGCGTTGCTTTCTTGAAAGAAAGTAACCAAAGAACTTTGCTTATTCAGCGTCGGGAGCGTAGAGATCCTTGAGCTTGAGAAGGTGAGCGTATCTGTCCTTAGCAACCTGTTCGCTCTTTGTGAAGAGTGAATCTGCTCTGTCGGGGAATTCACGCATAAGTCTTGTGTAACGAGCTTCATTCTTGATGAATGCCTGATACTCAGCGTTGGGTTCCTTGCAGTCAAGTGTGAAGGGATTCTTGCCTTCTGCCTTGAGAGCGGGGTTGTAACGGAAGATGTTCCAGTAACCGCATTCAACAGCCTTCTTCATTTCAGCCTGACAGTTGATCATACCACCCTTGATTGAGTGCATTTCACAGGGTGAGTAGCCGATGATGAGTGAGGGACCGGGATATGCTTCAGCTTCCTGGATAGCCTTGAGTGTCTGAGCCATGTTAGCGCCCATAGCGATCTGAGCAACATATACATAGCCGTAGCTCATTGCGATTTCAGCAAGGCTCTTTTTGTTGATTTCCTTACCTGCTGCTGCGAACTGTGCAACCTGACCGATATTTGAAGCCTTGGAAGCCTGTCCGCCTGTATTTGAGTAAACCTCTGTATCGAATACCATTACGTTTACGTCCTGACCTGATGCGAGTACGTGGTCGAGACCGCCGTAACCGATATCATAAGCCCAGCCGTCACCACCAAAGATCCATACGGATTTCTTTGAAAGATATTCGCTGTTGTCAAGCACGTCCTTGCAAAGGTCGCAGTTTGCACCTGCTGCCTTGATAGCTGCTACAAGTGCATCAGCTGCTGCTGTGTTCTTAGCACCGTCATTTACAGTTGCAAGATATTCTTCACCTGCAGCCTTAACTTCAGCAGCACATACATCAGAAGCAATCATACCCTTAACGTCTTCGATAAGTCTGTCTCTGATAGCCTTCTGGCCGTAGTACATACCGAGACCGTGCTCAGCGTTGTCTTCGAAGAGTGAGTTAGCCCATGCAGGACCGTGACCCTTGCTGTTTACAGTGTAGGGTGATGTTGCTGCGGGACCGCCCCAGATTGATGAACAGCCTGTAGCATTTGAAATATACATTCTGTCACCGAAGAGCTGAGTGATAAGACGAGCGTAGGAAGTTTCAGCACAACCTGCACATGAGCCTGAGAATTCGAGGAGAGGCTTCTTGTACTGGCTGGAAACAACGTTCATAACTGCTGTTGTTTCGGGCTTTTCTGTTACATTTGTTACGCAGTAATCGAATACCTGCTGCTCTGCTTCCTGTGATTCTCTTGAAACCATCTTGAGTGACTTAGTGGGACATACGCCGATACATACGCCGCAACCCATACAGTCCATGGGAGAAACAGCAAGAGTATATGCGTAGTTTGTCTTAACAACGGGCTTGGGAGCCTTTTTCATGTTTGCGGGAGCAGCTGCAACTTCTTCGTCGCACATTGCGAAGGGACGGATTGTAGCATGGGGGCAAACATAAGCACACTGGTTACACTTAGCGCAGGTTGCGGGATCCCATTCGGGAACGAGAACTGCAACGCCTCTCTTTTCGTAAGCTGATGCGCCGTGTTCGAAGGTACCGTCAGCATGCTCTGTGAATGCTGAAACGGGAAGTGAGTAACCGTCCATAATGCCAACGGGCTTAAGGATAGTGTCAACCATCTTAACGAGCTTTTCTGTGCCTTCTGACTTAGCTGCTGCTGCGTCGTCTGCTGCATTTGCCCATGAAGCGGGAACTTCTACCTTATGGAATGCTGTAGCACCTGCATCGATAGCGTTGTGGTTAGCGTCAACGATATCCTGACCCTTCTTTGAGTAGGACTTTGTTGCAGCGTCCTTCATATACTGAATAGCTTCAGCTGAAGGCATTACGTTAGCGAGTGCGAAGAATGCTGACTGAAGAACTGTGTTGGTTCTCTTACCCATACCAACCTTTTCAGCAAGGTCGATAGCGTTAACTGTATAAAGCTGGACATTGTTGTTAGCAATGTATCTCTTAGCTTCTGCAGGCATGTGCTTGTCGAGCTCTTCGTCTGACCACTGGCAGTTGATGAGGTATACACCGCCGGGCTTTACGTCGTTAACCATCTTGAAGCCCTTAACAACATAAGAGGGGTTGTGACATGCAACGAAGTCAGCCTTGTTGATATAGTAGGGGCTCTTGATAGGCTTGTCGCCGAAACGAAGGTGAGAAATTGTGATACCGCCTGTCTTCTTTGAGTCATACTGGAAGTATGCCTGTACATATTTATCAGTGTGGTCACCGATGATCTTAATGGAGTTCTTGTTAGCACCGACGGTACCGTCACCGCCGAGACCCCAGAACTTACATTCGATTGTACCTTCAGCAGCTGTGTTGGGAGCGGGCTTTTCTTCAAGTGAAAGACCTGTAACGTCGTCTACGATACCAACTGTGAACTGCTTCTTGGGAGAAGCCTTATCAAGCTCTTCGTATACTGCGAAGATGCTTGAGGGAGCTGTGTCCTTTGAACCGAGACCGTAACGGCCGCCGATTACTTCGATGTTGCCTCTGCCGTTTGTAGCAAGAGCTGTAACAACGTCAAGGTAAAGAGGCTCGCCGAGAGCACCGGGTTCCTTTGTTCTGTCGAGAACAGCGATTTTCTTAACAGTTTCGGGGATAGCAGCAAGAAGGTGCTTAGCTGAGAAGGGTCTGTAAAGACGAACCTTAACAAGACCAACCTTTTCGCCCTTAGCTGTAAGATAGTCGATAACTTCTTCAGCTACGTCGTTTACTGAACCCATAGCGATGATGATCTTTTCAGCATCGGGAGCACCGTAGTAGTTGAAGAGCTGATAGTTTGTGCCGAGCTTAGCGTTAACCTTGCCCATATATTCTTCAACGATTTCAGGAACTGCATCATAGTACTTGTTGCAAGCTTCTCTGTTCTGGAAGAAGATATCGTCGTTTTCGTGTGAACCGCGCATAACGGGGCGTTCGGGGTTAAGAGCTCTTTTTCTGAATGCTTCAACAGCATCCATATCGCACATATCCTTGAGGTCATCGAAATCCCAGACTTCGATCTTCTGAAGCTCGTGAGATGTACGGAAACCGTCAAAGAAGTTGAGGAAGGGAACGCGGCTCTTGATTGTTGCAAGGTGAGCAACAGCACCAAGGTCCATAACTTCCTGTGTATTTGTTTCAGCGAGCATTGCGAAGCCTGTCTGACGGCAAGCGTAAACGTCTGAATGATCGCCGAAGATGTTAAGTGCATGTGATGCTACACAACGAGCTGATACATGGAAAACGCTGGGAAGAAGTTCGCCTGCGATTTTGTACATGTTGGGGATCATAAGAAGAAGACCCTGTGAAGCTGTGTAGGTTGTTGTAAGAGCACCTGCTGCGAGTGAACCGTGAACGGTACCTGCTGCACCTGCTTCTGACTGCATCTCGACAACGTTAGCTCTTGTGCCGAAGATGTTTTTTAATCCCTGAGCTGACCACTGATCAACGTAGTCTGCCATGGGGCTTGACGGTGTGATAGGATAAATACCTGCAACTTCTGTGAACGCATAGGACACATGAGCAGCGGCATTATTACCGTCCATGGTTTTCTTTTTTCTAGCCATTGGATTGTCCTCCTAAATTCTCAAGTTTAGCAATAAATAAGATTACCACCTTGTATTCTATCACTTTCCTACGTAATTGTAAATACAATTTACGCAATTTTTTTGTTATTATAAGGTAAAAGAGGGTCTGCTTCCGGTATATTACGGCGGATTTTGGTAAATAGAAAGGTGATAATTATATTTGATTAAAAATATTGTATTTTTTTTACATATGTGGTACAATTACTTTCAAGAGAATAGAAGGAGGTAATTATAGTGTTTAAAAAATTAATATCTGTTTCTGTTGCAATTATTATGGTTTTCGCTATGACAGTACCCTGCTTCGCAGCAAACGAAGAGTATCCGACGATTTACGTAACCGGTGCACAGACCAATGATATTTATCTCGGTGATGAAATGGTATCGGATTTTGACCTTGATCTTGAGGCTGTGCTTGATGAATACGGCAAGGGTCTTCTCACTGAATTTGCAATAGGAATGATATCGGACGATTATGAAAAGTGGGCGGGTGATTTCCACGATATTGTTGTAGATATTTACGGCAATTCAGCACTCGATGAAAACGGTGAGGCTTCCAACGGCTCACATCCTGAGAAACATTCTTCCACGGTTGATGTTGAGAAGAAAAGCGGCAATTACGGTATCTGGGATTACCGTTTCTGGTACGACTGGCGTCTGAGCCCCATGGTGACAGGTAACGAGCTTGCAGCTTACATAGACAGAGTTATTGATGCTACAGGCAAGAGCAAGGTCAATGTTGTTGGTCGCTGCTACGGTGCAAATGTTATTGCTGCTTATGTTGCAATGAATAAGGATCACGCAGAAAAGTATGTTGATGATATTTCTTATTATGCACCGTCCATCGAGGGTATCGATTTTATGACTGCTCTTTTCACAGGTGAGATTTATCTTGACCCTGAGGCAGTGGATAATTTCGCAAACTGGTACATTGAAAATAAGGATCTTATTGAAGATGACACAATGGCGGCTCTTGTTATGACACTTATTGAGCTGTTCAATCAGGCACAGGTGCTGGGCTTTACTGCTGATAAGCTCGATTTGCTTATTGACAGAATCAAGAGCGATCTCTTACCGCCCATTCTCAGAGATACCTTCGGCTCATGGACTTCATACTGGGCTATGGTGACACAGGGTAATCTTGAAAAGGCTATTGCTTTCATCTATGGCGGCTGTGAGGATGAGTATGCCGGCCGTATAAGCAAAATCAGAAATTATTACGACAACGTACAGTCGGTACACACAGCAACAGTAAAAGAAATGATGGGCAGAGGCGTAAGATACAACATCTTCGCAAAGTATAACTTCCCTGATTATCCTCTTTACGAGGGTGCAGCAGTACAGGGTGACGGTGATACAGCTATCCCCAGACAGACCTTCGGTGCAACTGCGGCAAATTACGGTGATGTGCTCAGTGATGAATATATTGCTTCTGTATCAGAGGAAAACAAAAAATATCTCTCACCCGACCATAAGATAGATGCTTCTACAGGCCTTCTTCCCGAAAACACATGGTACATTAAAAATCTTCACCATGACCATTGGGGTTCAATTGAGGGTGTCAGCCTTGTGATTATGAATAATGATTACAATGTTTCTGAGCAGGATGTGTATCCTCAGTTTATGGATAATAATAACAATATGGCTGAGGTAACACCTGATGAGGATTACGGAAAACCCGAGGACAATGCACTTGTAAGCCTTATGCGTTTCCTTACGGCATTCTTCAATTTCATCAGCAAGCTTATCAGAGGCGAGCTTAACTTCAAAGAAATTTTCAGCGGACTTTTCGATTGATTTTAAGTAAAAAAAGTGGCTGCACAGCAATGTGACAGCCACTTTTTTTTGTTTAGATATTGATTTTGATTTAACATTGTGTTAAAGTATTAGTGTTAATAATTTTTGCTTGAAAGAAAAGGAGAATGATTATGGATCTTAAAAAAATTATCGACAAAAAAGATGAAATGGCACAGTATATGATTGATGAAATCACATATATCTGCAACAAGTTCGAAAAAAGAGGTCCCGGTTCAAAGGGTGAAAAACAGGCTTGCGAATACGCTGCAAAGCAGATGAAAGAATTAGGCTGCGACAATGTTTATGTTGAATCCTTCAAAGAAAATCCCGGCTCATTCTATGGTTGGATTTATTTTACAATCACCTGCTGTTTGCTGGCATTCGCATCATATTTCTTTATACCCGTGCTTTCAATCGTATTTATCGTTCTCGGACTTCTTATTTGCGTTTTACAGTTCGGTCTTTACAAGAAGACTGTTGATAAGTTCTTCAAAGAAGAAACAGGTCATAATGTAGCAGGTTTCAAAAAGCCTACAGGCGAAGTTAAGCGCAGAATTATCTTCAACGGTCACCCTGACGCAGCATGGGAATGGCCTTTCAAATATCTTTTTACATACCTTGGTTTTGATATTCACATGATGGTTTGCTTTGTGGGTGCATTTTATGTTCTTATCACAGCAATCTTAAATATTGCCGGTGTTATTCCTGAAGATCTTATAAATAAAATCGGCTTCATCGGTTTTATATTTGTACCCTTCTGGTTCGGTCTTTACTTTATGTGGAACAGCAAGAGAGTTGTTGACGGCGCAAACGATAACCTTACAGGTTGTTATATGGGTATGGCAATCCTCAAGGCTCTTAAGGATGAGGGTATTGAATTTGAAAACACAGAAGTAGGCGTTATCTTCTCAGGCTCAGAAGAAGCAGGTCTTCGCGGTGCAAAGGCTTGGGCTGAGGCTCACAAGGGTGAGTTTGACGATGTTCCCACATTTATTTATTCTTATGATACAATTGCTCAGTCAGAGCAGCTTATGGTAAACTACCGTGACCTTAACGGTACAGTAAAGGTTGATAAGGACGTTTCAGACTTGTTCTATGAAGCTTGCCAGGAACTCGGCATTCCCTGTAAGAAGGGCATGGTACCTCCTCTTGGCGGTGCAACAGACTCAGCAGCATTTGCACAGGGCGGCTTCAGAGCTACAGGTATCACAGCTCTTAACCATGCACTTCCTGATTTTTATCACACAAGACTTGACACACCCGAAGCACTCAACAAGGATTGTCTTGAAAAATGCTTTGCAGCAAGTGTAAAGGTGCTTGAGATGTTTGATAACGGAGCTAAGCAGTAAGTAAAAGAGAAACAATAACAGCGCGTTTTTGGTCCTTTTTGGCGCCGGCAAAAAGAACGCCTGTCCGGAGAGGACAGATAAAAAAATAGTTATGGTTAGAACGCGGGGGAGTGAGCAGTAAAAACGGCTTGCTTTCCCGCCGAGTTTATTTTAGGATAAATTTGAGATTGGAGGGATAAATATGCTAAATGAAAAAGCGTTGTTTGATTTTGTTGAGACCTATTATGTAGACAAAGATATTATGCATAATATGTGGCATATCGAGTTAGTGAAGAAAATGATTGATAAAATCATTTCTATTAGTAATTATAAGGTTGATGAAGAATGTTTGATATTAGCAACTTATTTTCATGGTTTTATTTACAAGGATGAAGAAAGAATCAAGCAATGGATGTTATCGCAAAATTATGATCATGAAACGATTTCTAAAACAATAAAAATAGCGTGGGAATCGCAGAGGAGTGAAGTGCCGGAAACATTGGAAGGAAAGATTTTGCATGATGCGCACGTTTTAGAAGGTGGCAAAACATATTTAGTTGTGAAAACACTGATCACAGGTTCGGTCAGGGGACAATCTTTGGTTGATACTTTGAATTATATGCAAAAAAATGTTTTGGATAAAAATAAATGTTATTTGCCGGAGACTATTCCCTTGTGCGAAGAAATGAACAAATATACAAACAGTTTCTATGAAGAACTAACAGCGGGAATTCAATAAATTCAAAATTATCAAACAAAAAGTAGCAGACATCACATCTGCTACTTTCTTTTATTGCGCTTATTGCGCTCGCCGCGTGGCGTCACTTTTGCTGGCGCCCAAAAGTGACCAAAACGCGCTGATTTTCTTTGCTTACAAGCACTCAAACAGTAAATCTACCGCCTCTTTAATTCTACCCTTCAGTAAACCCGAATAGTTGATAATAAGTGTGTGCTGAGGAGCCGTTGTCTTATCGTGATAGTAGTGACTAAGACAGCTAAGATTTATCCCTCTCTCCTTAGCCTTAACTGTCAGCTCCTCGTCAGAAAGAGCAGTGTCAACACTCATAAGAAAATGCAGACCCGAGTGCTCTTCTTTTATCTTTACCTTGGAATAAAGAGGGTGACTCTTTATTGCAGTCATAACAGCATCACGCTGACTGCGATAGTAGTTTCGCATACGGTTAATGTGCTTTTCAAAAAATCCCTGCTCAATGAAAGCTGCAAGAGTGTATTGCTCAAAATTAGATACGGTACAGGAATAGAAGCTAAGCTCTTTTTTATAAAGCTCCATTAGTGCCTTGGGAAGTACCATATAGCTGATACGTATGGTAGAAGTAAGCGACTTTGAGAAGGTGTTGATGTAAATAACCTTTTGCAGTACGTCTATACTCTGAAGCGATGGGATAGGCTTGCCTGAAAAACGGAACTCGCTGTCATAGTCGTCCTCGATAATGTATCTGTCAGGTGATTTGCTTGCCCAGGAAAGAAGTTCATACCGCCGGCTGATCGGTGTCACGATACCCGTAGGAAAGTGATGCGACGGTGAAATGTGCAGTACATCTGCCGATGACTTTTCAAGAGCATCTGTGTTTATACCGTTTTCGTCTAAGGGTATATAGTCGAAACTCACATTGTTGGCCTTATAAATCTGCCCTATTTTAAGGTAACCGGGGTCCTCGACAGCGTACTTTTTGTGTCTGCCAAGAAGCTGAATAATCAGCGAATAAAGATACTCTGTACCGGCACCGATGATAATGCAGTCGGGGTCTGCACTCATGCCGCGGAACTGGAAAAGGTAGTCCGAAATAGCTATACGGAGCTCCCTGATACCGACGGAAGGGGAGTTGAGAGTCAGAAGCTCTCTTTTATCTGACATTATCTGGCGCATAAGTTTTGACCATGTAACAAAGGGAAAGCTTTCCTCTGATGTGGCATTGCTCGAGAAGTCGGCAATAAAGCTGTTTTTCTGAGGTTGATTTTTGTCCGCTTCATATCTTGTGCCGGGGATACTGTCGTTGATTTTAGGTGATATGATAGCCGAGACATAAAAACCGCTTTTAGGCTTTGAATATATGTAACCCTCTGCCATAAGCTGATTATAGGCGCTTTCGACGGTTATTGTGCTTATATTAAGGTGCTCTGCCAAAGCACGCTTAGAGGGGAGTTTTTCTTCGGGGGAAAGCGTGAAAGACAGAATATCTTCCTTGATGCTTTTATAGAGAAACTCGTAAAGGCTGTCCTTGCCTTTGTTTTCAAAGGAATATGTGAGCATAGTATCACTCTTTCTGACCTTATAAAATATTATAAAATTGGGTCTTTTAATATGGTCAAATATAAGTATAATACTAAACATAAGATTTGTAAACAGAAAAGGTGATAATTTATGAAAAGAATTGTGACAATTCAGGATATTTCCTGTGTAGGCAAGTGTTCTCTTACAGTGGCTCTTCCCATTATATCGGCTATGGGTGTGGAAGCTGCAATAATTCCTACGGCAGTGTTGTCGACACACACAATGTTTAAAAATTTCACTTGCAAGGACCTGACTGACCAGATTGAACCTATAACTAAGCACTGGCTTGATGAAAAAATGGGCTTTGATGCTATATATACGGGATATCTCGGCTCCTTTGAGCAGATTGACCTTATGAAAAAGATGTTTGAGGATTTCAAAACTGAGAGCAATTTAACCTTTGTTGACCCTGCTATGGGCGACCACGGTGTGTTGTACCCTGCCTTTGATAAAGCTTTTGCAAAGCAGATGGCAACTCTTTGTGCCAAGGCTGATGTAATTGTGCCCAATATAACAGAGGCTTGTTTTATGACAGATACAGAGTATAAGGATAATTATGATGAGGACTATGTAAAGGATTTGCTTAAGAAGCTCAGCGATCTTGGTGCTAAGACAGTTATTCTTACGGGTGTATCTTTTGAAGATGGCAAGACCGGTGTTATGGGATATGACAAGGAGAAAGACGAGACATATTATTTCTGCCACGAAAAGCTTTCTTCAAGCTATCACGGTACAGGGGATATTTTCTCAAGCACTTGTGTTGGTGCTATGATGAACGGCTATGACTGGAAAAAGGCTATTG
>JAZSMR010000026.1:0-1601 GCA_045535965.1 Acutalibacteraceae bacterium | reverse complement strand
GGGGCGACCACAGATTTTACATCTGTTATACTCTCTTGTAGAAAACTTTGCAGGACGTGCCTGTTTAATTTTCATAGCAGTTTTAGCCATAATTCCTTCTCCTTACTTCGCAAACGGAGCGCCCATAAGAGTTAATAACTCGCGAGCCTCTTCATCTGTTTTAGCGGTGGTAACGAAAATAATATCCATACCACGAACCTTATCAATTTTATCATAGTCAATTTCAGGGAATATCAACTGTTCTTTAACGCCCATAGCATAGTTGCCGCGGCCGTCGAAAGCGTCGGGGTTGATACCTCTGAAGTCACGTACTCTTGGGAGTGCTGCGTTGAAGAGACTTTCAACAAACTCATACATACGCTCGCCACGAAGAGTAACCTTTGCGCCGATAGGCATACCTTCACGAAGCTTAAAGTTCGCTACGGATTTTTTTGCGCGGCAGGGAACAGCCTTCTGACCGGTAATTTTGCCTAAATCATTAATGATAGCGTCGATTACCTTTGAGTTGTCCTTTGCTTCGCCTGCGCCTACATTTATTACGACTTTATCGAGCTTCGGAATCTGCATAACGCTCTTATAGCCGAATTTCTTCATCAATGCAGGTGCTACTGATGCTTTATATTCATTAGCTAAATTTGACATTGTGTATTCCTCCTACTCTTAAAAAGTCTCTTTGCACTTTTTGCAAACACGGTCTTTAGTACCATCCTCGTAAACCTTGTAGCCTACGCGGGTAGGTTCGTTACATTTGGGGCAAACAACCTGTACCTTGCAAGCATAGATTGCGCTTTCGGTTTCAATGATACCCGAGGGGTCACCGGCCTTGCGCGGCTTAGCGTGCTTTTTAACAATATTGATGCCTTCTACGATTACTTTACCCTCTTTGGGGCTAACCTCAAGAACCTTACCGGTCTTTTTGCGGTCCTTTTTATCTCCTGTGAGGAGTACTACGGTATCGCCAGTTTTAATGTGAAGCTTACTCATTATTCCTTACCTCCCATTAAAGTACTTCCGGAGCAAGAGAAAGAATCTTTGTATAATCCTTCTCACGAAGCTCACGGGCTACCGGTCCAAAAATACGGGTACCACGGGGGTTCTTATCCTCACGGATGATAACAGCCGCATTTTCGTCAAATCTGATGTATGTGCCATCATTACGGCGAAGACCCTTTGCAGAACGAACTACAACTGCCTTAACTACATCGCCCTTCTTAACAGTACCGCCGGGTGCTGCCTTTTTAACAGAAGCAACGATAACATCGCCAATGTTGGCATACCTCCTTCTGGAGCCTCCAAGAACGCGGATGCACATAATTTCTTTAGCACCCGTATTGTCGGCAACCTTGAGGTAACTCTGTTGTTGTATCACAGTGTTTTCCTCCTTGTAGACTATTTAGCCTTTTCGATAATTTCAACCAGACGCCATCTCTTGTCTTTAGAAAGCGGTCTGGTTTCCATGATTTGAACTCTGTCACCTATACCGCAGGTGTTGTTCTCATCATGAGCCTTAAGTCTGATAGTGTTCTTAATAATCTTCTTATAGAGCGGATGCTTTACGTTGTCCTCAATGGCAACGACTATTGTCTTGTCCATCTTATCGC
>JAZSMR010000017.1:0-52626 GCA_045535965.1 Acutalibacteraceae bacterium | reverse complement strand
CATAACGCTGTCTTTCCTTCAGGGAACAAATTATTCTATCCGCTCTGAAGGTGCATATCCTCAGTTCAGCGTATTTTTTGAAACCGAGGGAAGACTTGAGCCTATGACGGCAGAGAATTCTGCAGATTACGAATGGGTTTCACTTCCTGAAGAAAAACCGACAACTCAAACAAGACTTGCTTCTTTGATGCGATTCTTTACAATGATTCTCAATTTCTTTACAAAACTTTTTAAAGGCGAACTTGATTTTGGAAATCTTTTTGGTTGATTGATTGTCAGCAATAAAATAATAAGTTTTAGAAAAGCTTGGTTTGAATACCCCTTATGTAAAAGGGGTATTCATTGTATTATAGTTGCAGTTGATAGCCAAAAATCGACAAGTTTCGACTTGTCGATTTTTCATTTATGTCCGCAGGACATAACTTCATTCAGCGGCATCCCAAGACGCTGACTTCATTACGGCTGTTAAGCCGTACTTAATTTTGCGGACATAAACGAATGAAGTTGCCTTACGGCAAATGAAGTGCTTACGCAATGAAGTGTGCCTGACGGCACAATGAAGTTGCCTTCGGGCAAACGGATTTGACATCCGAACCCGATTGCAAAAGGAGAAAAGTCAATATGAATTCAATATTTTAGCGGCTTACAGCCGCCTGATTTTTTGTCGCTTTAAAATATATTCAGCTGATTAACATACTCGTACATTTCTCTGCTTGACTTAACAGAATGTGTACCTTTTATTATTTCCTTCTTTTTCTCTTCACTTAACATAGCAAATTTTTGCATAGCTTCGGGATTTTGGGCTAAAGCCATAGAGAAACCTACCGGTATTTCATTACGATTCATTGCTGTTTCTGCTCCTTCACAAAATTATCTCGTTAATATTTTGTTTCTTTTTACAAACTCTATACTTGTGAACTTTTGTATATTGCAAAAACACAAGCGAATAATATAAGCAGTGCAATAAGCATAAATTTTCAATAAAACAG
Source organism: Acutalibacteraceae bacterium (assembly GCA_045535965.1). Classification (GTDB taxonomy): domain Bacteria; phylum Bacillota; class Clostridia; order Oscillospirales; family Acutalibacteraceae; genus UBA6857. Next base: position 51,637 of record JAZSMR010000017.1, on the reverse strand, counting down.
TCCAAACAACTTAACCATAAAAGGAGAAAATCATTTGAGTAACCGTTTACAATATGAAACAAGTCCATATCTTCTTCAACATAAAGATAATCCCGTTGATTGGTACCCGTGGTGTGCTGAAGCATTTGAGTGCGCAAGAAAAGAAGATAAGCCCATATTTCTGAGTATTGGCTACAGTGCTTGTCATTGGTGCCATGTTCTGGCACACGAAAGCTTTGAAGATAACGAAATAGCTGAACTTTTAAACAGCAATTTTATTTCTGTAAAGGTCGATAAGGAAGAACGCCCCGATATTGACAGCGTTTATATGTCGGTATGTCAGGCATTCACGGGAAGCGGCGGTTGGCCCACAAGTATTTTTATGACCGCTGACCAAAAACCGTTTTTTGCAGGCACATATTTTCCTAAGACCTCAAGGGGCAGAATGATGGGCTTTAAAGAGCTTCTTCTGGCAATAAGTGAGGCATGGAAAAGTAACAGAGCTTCGCTTATGGGGCAATCAGATAAGATTATTAATCATCTGAAAAGAAACGAAACTCCCAATAATAATGCGGAAATAGAGTCGGTTCACTATGCTATATCTGTGTTCAGCAGAATTTATGATGAAAAATATGGCGGATTTGGTGGAGCTCCGAAGTTTCCGACGCCGCATAATCTTTTGTTTTTGCTTTCGTACTACGAAAGGTACAAAGATAAAAAATGTCTTCAAATGGCAGAAAATACCCTTTTGCAAATGTACCGGGGCGGTATGTTTGACCATATCGGTTTTGGATTTTGCCGATACTCTACCGATCGGAAGTTTCTGGTTCCTCATTTTGAAAAAATGCTTTATGACAACGCGTTGCTGATCCTCGCTTACTGTAAAGCGTACTCTGTAACAAATAACAGTTTATACCTTGAAATTGCTGAGAAATCAGCAGACTATATTCTGCGTGAAATGACATCACAAGAGGGTGGCTTTTTCAGTGCACAGGATGCCGACAGTGAGGGCGAAGAGGGTAAATATTATTTATTTACTCCTGATGAAATTCTCAAAGTTCTGGGTGAAAAAGACGGAGGGAATTTTAATCGCCATTTCGATATAACCGACACCGGTAATTTTGAGGGGAAAAATATACCTAATCTGCTGAAAAGTGACCCCGAAGACAAAAATTTTGAAACGTTTTTGCCTGAGTTACAACAATTCAGAAAAAACAGATATGCGCTTCATTTAGACGATAAAATTCTGACATCGTGGAATGCACTTATGATTGGTGCAATGTGCGAGTTATATCTTGTAAGCAAAAAAGAAAAATATTTGAATGCAGCACAAAATGCTGACGGATATATAAGAAAACACCTTTACAAAAACGGCACACTGTTTGTCAGTTTTCGTAAAGGCAAGCACGGTGTCAGCGGCTTTTTAGACGATTATGCAGGTTACATTTTTGCACAGCTTTATTTGTATCGTGCAACTTTTGATGAGGAATGCCTGAACCGTGCGAAACAGATGTGTGATAAAGTTATAAGTGACTTCAGTGATAATGAAGGCGGATTTTATTTATACGGTGACCTTAGCGAAGAACTGATACTCCGACCGAAGGAAACCTATGATGGTGCTGTTCCCAGCGGCAACTCTCTGATAGCATATAATTTTGTAAAACTATATCTTTTGACATCAGATGATAAATATAAACGTTTGGCAGAACAGCAATTAGATTTTATTTCTTATGAAGCCGATTCGTATCCGACTAACCACTCAATGTATTTAGCGGCACTTTTAGAGTACAAAGAGCCACCTATGAAAATCACTGCCGTGGCAGATGATAATACCGATATAAAAAGGCTGACTCCGGATTTACCGATAAACGCAGTAATTAGTTTTTTAAGTAAACCGACAAAAGAATATCCCCTTAAAAATGGAAAGACGACATATTACGTATGCAAGGGGCACAGTTGTATGCCGCCTGCTAATAATTTGGACGAAATAATAAATACAGATAAACACTAATTATAGGAAGGAGTTGTATTTATGAAGGATAATAAAAGAAAAAAACAAAAATCAGAAGATAAGACAGAAGAATACAAAAAGAACATTAATCCGGGCCATATAAAAGGAAAAATTGATGTTCGTGATACCCGTGAACGCAGAGACGGTCCCGGCGGCAATTAAATAGAAAATCACCCTTGCAAACTGATTATAGGTTGCAGGGTGATTAGTTTTATACTCAATTTTATGGCTGTTTATTTTATAATACTCTAAATCTAATACTTGTGCTTTTTATACAATTACAGAAGCGACAAGCAAGCCTGACGGTTTTATTTATAAATTACAGCAACTCTTATTAACCCTCTTTTACTCAATCTCAATTGACAAACCCATACTAAGAAACTATAATAAGACTATAATAACTAACGGCGGTGATTATATGAGTAAGCCAATTAAAATTAAAACAGTTTCTTCCCTTGTCAAAATATACGACAGTGACAAAATGCCCGATAAAGCCCTTGAAAGCTTTTCGCTTCTCAGAAACGAAAAGAAGTCCTTTCAGGTTGCTGTGGAATCCTCTTGTGAAGGAGAGGTAGTTTTTAAAATAAACAGTGACCTTAAGAATATCCGTACATATACAGTGGAGCATATAAAGTCAGATTATCCTATGGATAAAAAGGATTGTGACGACTATTTCCGCTACAGTGAAAGCGGATACTATCCCGATTTGCTTTTGCCGGCTGAGGATAAGCTTCACCTTAAAAACGGCGTCAGCCTGCTCTGGGTGGAGGTCGATGCCCTTGGCAATTTGCCCGGCAAGCATAAGATAGAAGTTACTGTCGGTGGTGAAACTGCCGCAGTGGAAGCAGAAATCGTTGACGCTGAGCTTGATTTTCGGAATTTTGCATATACAAACTGGTTTCATACGGACTGTCTTATGTCTCACTATAATGTTGAGGCTTTCTCCGAGGAGTATTGGCGTATAACCGAAAACTTCCTTAAAACTGCCCGTGAATACGGAATGACCTGTGTTCTTACCCCTATATTTACTCCGCCTCTTGATACAGAGCAGGGCAAGGAAAGACCCACTGTACAGCTTGTTGATGTAACTGTTACAAAGGGTAACTACAGCTTCGGTTTCGATAAGCTCACACGCTGGATAGATATGGCTGAAAGGTGCGGTATAGTATACTTTGAGCTTTCTCATTTTTATACCCAGTGGGGAGCAAGACACGCACCTAAGATTATGGCAAATGTTGACGGCGAATACAAGAGAATTTTCGGCTGGGAAACAAAATCAAACAGCCGTGCATATAAGCAATTCCTCAAGGCATTGTCAGTGGAGCTTAAAAAGTATTTTGAAGAAAAGGGACTTAAGGACAGGGTCTTTATCCATGTCAGCGATGAGCCGAGTACCGGTGTACTTCATTTATACAGAAAGACTTCACGCCATATCCATAAGCTCTTTGACGGCTACAGAATCATAGATGCACTGTCGGATTATTGGTTCTACAGGCTGAAAATTGTGTCCAATCCTATTCCGGCAAGTGACCATATCGATAAATTCCTCGGTAAGGTGGATGACCTCTGGACCTACTACTGCAGTGGTCAGAGAAAGCACTGTGTTTCAAACAGATTCTTCTGCAACGAATCGCTCCGTACAAGAGTCATCGGCTATCAGCTTTTCAAATTCGATATAAAAGGTTTTTTGCACTGGGGCTATAATTTCTACTACACCAGGCTCTCGAAAGAGGTTATAGACCCTTACAAGGTTTCCGACGCAGGAGGATATTTCCCCTCAGGCGACAGCTATGTTGTATACCCTGCCGAAGACGGCACGCCCTATCATTCAATAAGACTCAAGGTATTCTTTGATGCTCTTCAGGATATGGCCGCACTCAATACTCTTGAGAAGCTCAGCGATAAAAAGACCTGCATAGACATAATCGAAGAAGAGGGCAAGTATAACCTCACTTTCAGGGAATATCCCCACGAGGATGAGTGGCTTCTCTCTACAAGAGAAAGAGTCAATATGAAAATCAAATCACTTATCTGAAAAAATCGGACTGAGTGTAAATAATCAGGATAAAATAATAACAGCCCACCGTTGAAAAGTGGGCTGTGTTCTGCTTTTTTGCTGTTTCTCAGCAGCAGAGGTCTTTTAAGAAAGCGAGCTCTTCGTCGCTGATATTGCCGTCTACTGCAAAGATAAGTGCAAGTAATGTTGCAAGATAGGTGAGCTCGTCAGTATTCATTGCAATGGCAATATCTCTTAAGTCACTGATAATCTTTTTGTCTGCCTTGACCTGCTCAACAAAGCCGTGGAAATCTCTTTCATTTATGCCGATGATGTCGGTGATAAGTTTGATTTCGATAGGTGAAAGCTCATCGTCAACGGTAGCCGTATAGGCTGCAAGTCCTACAAGAATAATGGGCGCCGAATCACTGTCGGAATACTTTTCAATAATCTCTAAAAGTGATGTAACGTTCTCTTTTCCTTTTTCTACAATCTCATCGTAGCTGAGCTTAGCTACGGAGTGTAATAATCTGCTCCAATCTCTCATCTCATTTTCTCCTAATTAAAATTTGGGGTAATTAGATTATATATCTCAAGATGTATCTTGTCAATGAATTTCGGCATTTTCTGTTACAGAGGGCTTGTTTTTAAGGCCTAAGTTCAGTGCCTTGACAGGACACTCTTTGACACAGAGTCCGCATCTTATACATTCGGCGCTCTTGGGGTTTTCGGCAGGGTACACGCCCATTTTGCATACCTTTTCACACTTGCCGCAGGAAACACACTTACTTTTATCGCAGTGAAGACCCACAGCCGAAATTCTATTGAAAGCGCCGTAAATTGCACCGAGAGGACAAAGGTACTTGCAGAAGGGACGGTAGATGATAACCGAAAGCACAATCAGCACTATAAGAATAGCAGCTTTCCAGGTGTAAAGCCAGCCGATAGTCTGACGAAGGCCCTCATTCAGAAGCACAAGGGGAATACCGCCCTCAAGAGTACCCACAGGGCAGATATATTTGCAGAACCAGGGGTCACCTATGCCGAGAGTATCTACGGCAACAAGGGGGAGTACCACTACAAACACAGCGAGGATAACATATTTTAAATACCTTAGTATTCTGTCACCCCTGAAAGAGCGTATCTTTTTAATAAAAGGTATCTTATGAAGCAGATCCTGAAAAAGTCCGAAGGGGCAAAGCCAGCCGCAAACAAATCTTCCGCATACGGCTCCCACAAACATCAGGAAGCCTACCACATAAAATGCCATCTTGTATTCTCTCGAGCCAAAGACAGCCTGCAAAGCACCGATAGGGCAGGAGCCGAGAGCTCCCGGGCAGGAATAGCAGTTCATACCCGGCACACATAATTTCTTGATAGGGCCCGTATAGATTTTACCCTGCAAAACGCCTGTTATAAAGCTGTTGGTTATTACAGTCCATATACCCTGTACCGTATGGCGAAGGGTCTCTTTTTTTGTTTTCTTTTTCTCAGCCAATTCCGATACACTCCAGACATATTTTTATTGCTTTTGCAAAAACAGTCATCATTTCTCCACGGTATATACCGAAAGCCATAAAACCGATACCGATAAGAGAAGCAACGAGTGCCTTTAAGGGAAACTCTTTTTTATTCATAATCTCATCCTTTGTGTGATGTTACTTTGTCCTCTTAATAATAGCACAAAATAATAGGTTTTGGTAGATTATTTTGCAAATTACATTAATCTTCTTTTTTTCTTGTTGCGACCAACACTTTTTCTTAGTCACCTCGGGTCACTATTATAGTTTTCGTTATAAAAGAGTCTACAGACCTTTGATTCCTATATACAGATATACAAGAATACATCATTTTTAAGAGAGTTTTACAGTTCAGAATTAATTTAAAAATATTTAATTGTATTTTAAAGCAAATTGAAGCTATAATTGAAATAATGGTATATGAAAAGGAGTGAGTTTTATGCAGATAATAATCGATTACATAGAAAAATCCTGTAGCGGATTGAAAGATAATCAAGTTACATATTGCTACAAGAAAAAACTTCTTGATGAAATGTCTGAGCGAGCCGGTGAAATGATTCATGCAGGTCTGAAAGATGAAAAGGTGCTTATTGACCTTATTGCAGATGAGTTTGGTGACATAAAAAGCGGCTATGACAAATTTCTGAAAGAAAGAAAAAAGCAGCAACGCGGTAAGTTTATGAAAGTTGCTTTCCCGGTGGGTGGCTTGCTTTTCCTTATTATGATATTTATTACCTACTTTGCTGTCAGCAGTCTTACCTCAGCCTGGGATAAAACCTGGCTTATAATTGTCGGTGGCATTTTTGCTATGATTATTTTCTATTTCAGTTTTGCTATAAATAAGCTTTGTCAGATGCGGAGAGTGTTTCACCCCATTGCCCGTGTGTTGATTGTGGGCTGTGTGATGCTGTTTATGGTTTTTGCATTCCTTTTTCAGCTTATGATGCTTCCTGATGAGTTTACAGTCTGGCCTACACTGCCTGCAGGTGTAGCTATGGCACTCGTTGCTGACCTTATTTTTGCTTATACTACAAAGCAGAAGTTTCGCACAATATCGTTCTTTGTATATATGCCTGCAATCGCAACTATGTTTTATATTATTCTTGCCGCTTACGGTGTTGTTTCCTGGATAGCAGGATGGCCTGTGATATTTATCGGTTTAGTTGTCGATGTGATTTATATAGTATCCATCGTAATGAGCAATATGAAATACTTTATGTATAATAAGGAGGCGGAATAATGGAACGCAGATTAACGGCCGAACTTTGGGACAAAATGCACTACCTCTTCCGTGACTTCAATGACCGTATGGTTCATGTTGAGCTGAATTATGATTTTGTACCTGATATAGATGCGCTCAGAACAGTTATCATCTGTGCCTTTGAAAAAATTCCTGTGCTTCACTCTAAGTTTGTGGACACAAAGTTTTCTACATATTGGCAGGTTATGCCCTATGATGTTGATGAAGTTTTCACTGTAAGTTATCCTGATGATTTGAAAGAAGCCGCAGATACTTTTCTGACACAGTATATTCCGCCCGAGTCTCATATTCAGATGAAGGTTGCTCTTTTTATCAAAGACGGCAAGAGTACACTCTGCTTTGTTGAAAATCATATGTGTATGGACGGCGGCGACCTGAAATACTTCCTCGAGTCGTTTTGCAATAATTATAATAAGTATGTAAATGAGGGTGTCAGCCCCATTAATTACAGAACGGGTTCACGCTCTTACGATGATGTGTATTCAGGCTTTTCTAAAACTGAGGCAGGGGTTGCTCAGCGTCTTTTCAAAAATATCAATGCAAGAGACGATCACAAGTTTCCTCTTACTGCCGACAATATCCGTGATACATCGTTCATAGCCCGAAAAAAATTCAGTGAAGAGACTCTGATGAAACTCAAGGCTAAAGGTAAAGAACTCGGAGCTACAATCAACGAGCTTTTACTTGCTTGCTATTTTTACAGCGTATATGAGCTTGCGGAGTACCCTGCAAGTGATAAGATGATGATATCAAACGCTATTGACCTCAGACGTCATATGGATAGTGTGTCCGACAAGGGTTTTACCAACCATACCTCATGGATGCAATGTGCGGTGCCTGAGAGAGGCAGAGATATTTTTGAAACTGTCAGGTATGTTGTATTAAGCTCAAACAAATTCAAAAAAGATAAGTTTATGGGTCTTTACGGTTTGCCGCTTCTGAATTTCGGTTACAATATTCTTCCTCATGCGGCATCTGAAGAGATTATAAAAATCGGCTATTCCAACCCTCTTATTGCTATGAGTAATATCGGTGTGCTTAAGGGTGAGGTTTTCGGTCTTGAAGGTAAAGAGCCGGCAGATGCATTTATGTCCGGCGCTGTGAAATACAAGCCCTTCGTATTGCTGACGGTAACTACTTATAAAAACATAATCACACTTTCAATGTGTGTAAGGGGTAATGATGAGGATAAAAAGATTGTAAGCAAATTCTTTGACCTTATGGAAAAGAATATAAACACAATTATCGGATATTGATTTAACTAAAAAAGACCCCGAAGGGTCTTTTTTTTACCATTTATTCTCTACATATTCACAGAAAGCATAGAGGTCCTTGATTTCCAGCTTTGTGCCGTCGTCAAGTGTTACATCACCGCTCCATACACCGTGTACCTGATGAGTGTGCATTCTTGCAATACCCACATTCATATCCGAATGGTGGTCAAAGGTGGGCTTCATTGTAAGATTGAATCTGCCGTCCTCTGAAATGAACTTCCAATCGTTCATATATTTATCGGGCTTGGGGAATACCTCAACGTCAACTGCACCGAACTTGTGAGCCTTGCCGTCATAGAAAAGACAGGTCTCGGTTGCGTTGCTCTCGTCACCGATTGCCCATGTGATTTCGAAGCCGAAGAGGTGCTTCTCGCCGTTGGCATCAGTTATGTACTGTGAGCCGTTACCCCAGTACCATACCATCTTGTGGGGAGTATTTACTCTGCCCCAGTCGAGAGCGCAGAATGCAGTTTCCTTTGAGAATGTGTAAACATCGTCACCGAACTTATATGTACCCTCGCAAGGCATACAGTTCTGCTTTGTTGTCATAAAGTACTTCTTGTTGTCGCCGGGGAAGGGGAGTACTGTTGTGATGTTTTCAAGACCCGGCATAATGTCCATATTGAATTCGCATTCAACCATCTTACCCTTAAGAGGCATCTTAAACCAGAGACGTCTTGATGTTTCCTTGGTATCGAAGTCGAATTCTGCCTTGCCTATCTTGTCCTTATATCTGTTGGGTACATCGCCCTTGGGTGGGGGAAGATGCTTCTTACCGCCGAGGAAAAGCTGAGTAGCGTCTGCTATAACCTTGCCTGCCTGAAGGTCGATAAGCTTAGCGGCAACATAGCCGCCGATGCCGATATTGGCAAAGCTGAGCTGTACCATATAATGGTCGTCCTGAACCTGATAGAAGTCCCATTCCTTTTTGCTCATGGGGCTGCCTTTTTTCACGTAGTCTCTGTTATACTCGAAAACATTGTGTCTTGCCCAGCCCTTGGCTAAAAGAGTGCCGTCGAGAGAGAGAAGGGGAGTGCTTTCGGTGTATTCTGTCTGCTTTGATTTTACTTTCCAGTCTTTGAAAGGAACGTAGGTTCTTGGTGTTTCCATACTCATAATATTTTCTCCTTCACTTAATAGTATGACAATATTGTAGCAGATTTTTTTTAGCAATTCAATAATTATGTTTATAAATTATATATTTTTAATAGCCATAAGGGAGAAAGTGTGATATAATACCCTTATAAATTCAGAAAGAGGGAGATAAAATGAAAACCAAGGAAAAAATTATGCTTTCTGAGGAAAAAGAACTCAGAAAGCTTACAGCAAGAAGAAACAAGGGTGCCTATGCCGGTTATTTCGGTATGCTGCTGTTTCTTATTGCCTTCGTAAATATTCTCGATGAGGTAACAAGTAACCTTTCTGTATCGGTGCAGTCATCCTTTGTTACGGAGTTTTTCGTAAACAAGGGGCTCTTCGGCAAAACCTATACCTTTGAAGAAGGCTTGTCGCTTCATACCTCTATCAGTGTAATAAGCTATGTTTTCGGTGTTATTACACCCTTTTATAAGGCTCTTGCCGATAAGTGGGGCAGAAAACCGCTGTTTGTTATTTCCACTCTTGGTATGAGCATCGGTCTTTTCATAATTTATTTTTCCACCAACTACGTGTTCTTCCTTGTGGGTTATGCAGTAATAGGCTTCTTTTTTGCTCACGATATACAGATTATATATATTCTCGAAGAAGCTCCCGATAAGTTCAGGGCTATGATTTACAGTATACTTAAAAGCCTTGGTATCTTCGGTGTAGTGTGTATTCCTATGCTCCGTACTGCTCTTATGGGTAACGACCCCACTCAGTGGAGAAGAATTTTCCTCGTACCCGCAGTTGCAGGTTTTATCGGTGCTGTACTTGTCATAGCTTTCGCCAAGGATACGAAAGTATATATGAATGAGCGTATTTCTTATCTGTCCATACCTTATGAAGAAAGACAGAGACAGAAGGAGCTTCTGAAGGAGCAGAAAAAGGCTCAGAGAAATCAGTCAGGTGTATTTAACGCAGTAAAATACATATTCTCAAACAAGGATACAAAGCATCTGATAATTGCTCATATTATCTTCGATTCGGGTATGCCCGCCATCGCTCTTTATTATGAGTCAGCAATGCATATTGCCGGTATGAGTACCGAAGAAATAACTCAGTCAATGTTTGTGCTGCCTATAGTCTATGCTTGTCTCACTCTCGTATCGGGCTTTGTGGCTGACCTTATCGGCAGAAAGAAGACCATCACCATAGCCGGTGCTTTGTGTGTAACAGGCTTCATACTCTTCTGTACAGGCATCAACAATCTTTGGAATCCCTATCTTATCGGCGGATTCTGCGGACTTTATCAGGGCTGCTACTGGATAGGCAGAGACTATATGAATATTATGATGACGGAAAAGGTACCTACAGATATCAGAGCCTCTGTTGTCGGTGCAGAGGGCTTACTGTTGATTATCGGTCTCGTTGTAGGTTATCTTGCAGTAATCGTAGGTATGCTGTTCCTGCCCGTATGGCTTACTTGCCTTATTATTGCCACGCCGGGCGTTACTATCTCCGTAATTATGCTCTTTACCCGGGTTAAAGAAACCAAAGGTGCAAATCTTGATAAAGCAGGTGAGGAAATATGATTGAGCATATAGTAATGTGGAAATTCAAAGACTATGCCGAGGGAGCAACCAAGCAGGAGAATATCGTAAAGGTAAAAACTATGCTTGAAGCTCTGCCTGAGAAAATTGATTTCATCAGAGAAATGCAGGTAAATATCAATGTCAACCCAAAAGAGAGTATGTATGATGCAGTGCTTATAAGTGCCTTCGATTCTCTTGAAGATGTTGAAAAATACAGAGTGCACCCTGAGCATAAAAAGATATCCTCCTTTGTTTCTCTTATAAGAGAGGGCAGGGCAAGTGTGGATTATGAAATCTGAGTGAAATATATTTGACGAAAAATTACTAAATTGTGACGGTTCAGCGACAGGAAAAATAATTCTGTCGCTGAAATTTCGCTTTTTTAAAAGCAAAACAGTTAATGAATTTCTTTGATTTGATGAGTGACAACTCACCAAATGTTTATATAAAGATATATTTTTTACGATTAGTTAATAATATTTAAATAAAATACATAACTTTTTCAAGGGAAATTAATATTTTAACATTTGTTTAACATTGACAAAATTGCTCGACTAATTATTGGTTTTGTGATACAATTAACACATTATTTGTGGCAGTATTGAGTGAGATATTGCCATCTTAAAATATATTTGTAAAGGAGAATAGTTTTGAAAGCAAGTGAGAGCGTAAAAAACTATGCAGCATCTGTCAGAATGTATACCAACTACACTGTCAGAGAAATCAAGAAAATGTGTAAAGAAATCGGCCCGAGACCTGCCGGCAGCGAAAGCGAAAAAAAGGCTCAGGAATACATAACAGGCCAGATGAAAACCTGCGCTGACGAAGTTACAATGGAACCCTTTGAATTTTCACCGAAAGCATTTATGAGTTTCATTAAAATCTGCGGTACCTTCCTCATTCTTGCAGTTGTATTTTCAATCATCAGCGGCGTTGCGGCTATCCCTGCTCTGCAATTTGTAAGCGTTGCACTTACAGCAGTAGCATTTGTGTGCCTTGTAATGGAATTCCTTATGTATAAGCCCTTCTATGACAAGCTTTTCCCCAAGGCAACATCACATAACGTTGTCGGTGTAAAGAAAGCTACAGGCGAACTCAAACAGAGAATTATCTTCAGCGGTCACGTTGACTCATCCTTCGAGTGGACATATACACATCTCGGCGGTTGTGTACTCCTCTATATCTGCGGTATCTATGCAGTTGTTTCACTTGTTGCAACCTGTGTTATCAACGTACTCGACGTTGCAAACGCATTTGCAGACGGCTCAACAATTGACAATGTGCTCTTCTGGGCTCAGCTGGGCTTTGCTCCCGGCGGCATCGTTGCCTGGTGCTTTGTAAACTTCAAACTCTGCGTTGAGGGTGCTAACGACAACCTTACAGGTACATTCGGCTCAATCGCTGTTCTCAAGTACCTCAAGGACAATGATATCAGCTTCGAAAACACTGAGGTTATTGCTATCGCAGCAGGTTCTGAAGAATCAGGTCTTCGCGGTTCAAAGGCTTATATGAAGGCTCACAAAGACGAGCTCAAGGATGTTCCCACAGTGTTCATCGGTCTTGAGACCTTCAGAGATTATGAAGACATCGCTATTTATCAGCGTGATATGACAGGTACTGTCAAGATGGACGCAGGTGCATGCTCACTTCTTAAAAAAGCAGGCCTTGAAGCAGGTCTTGATCTTCCCTATTCATCAGTTTATATGGGTGCTTCCGACGCCGCTGCAGTTCAGCAGGCAGGCACTCCCGCAGTTACTCTTGCAGCAATGAATCCCGGTCCTCCGAGATATTATCACACAAGAGGCGACTCAGGCGACAATATGAATACTAAGACAGTTGAAAAGTGTCTTGAAATCGTACTTAACGCTCTTTTCATCTATGATGAAGAAGGCTACAAGAAAGACTACTTAGCATAATTAAAGTTAATAGTTGACAGGTACTCTGCCAAGACGGCAGGGTACCTTTTTTTAATTAGCAATGAGCAATGCACAATTAGCAATAAGGGTCGCTTCGCTCCGCATTGTATCCGCTTTCAGTGGGATAAAAGAGTCAGTAACTACCCGCCAAGCTAAACCTGATAAAGAAGCTTTATAATTTCGCAAAGTTGATGTTTTGAAAATCTTTCTCTGCGGTTACAAACTGACTGATATCGGTATGTGAACCCGCGACCACATTGCTGATTGCTAATTACTCATTGCTAATTGATTAAACAACGCCCTGCGAAAGCATAGTGTCTGCAACCTTAATGAAGCCTGCAATGTTTGCTCCTGCAACAAAGTTCCCCGGAACGGAGTATTCGTTAGCCGCAGAGGAGATGCTATGATAGATATTCACCATTATTTCTTTAAGCTTGGTGTCAACTTCGTCAAAGCTCCAGGAATATCTTATACTGTTCTGAGTCATTTCAAGGGCTGAGGTTGCAACACCGCCGGCATTTGCCGCCTTTGCAGGACCGAAGAGGATACCGTTTTTAATAAATATCTCTACAGCTTCAGGTGTCGATGGCATATTTGCACCCTCTGCAACAGCGATGCAGCCATTTTCGATAAGCATTGTTGCATCGCCTTTATCAAGTTCATTCTGTGTTGCACAGGGTAAGGCAATATCGCATTTTACCGTCCATATTTTTTTGCAGTTATCTTCATAAAGAGCATCGTGATGTTTAAGAATATAATCTTTAATTCTGCTTCGCTGAGTTTCTTTTATCTGCTTTACCAAAGCTAAATCGATACCGTTTTTGTCGTAAATATATCCGTCTGAATCTGACATAGTAACTACCTTTGCGCCAAGCTGAGTCGCTTTTTCGGCGGCGTATATTGCAACATTGCCTGAGCCGGAAACAACTACAGTTTTGCCGTCGAAGCTCTGACCGTTAGCTCTGAGCATCTCATCTGTAAAATAGCAAAGTCCGTAGCCTGTTGCCTGAGTACGGACGAGTGACCCACCGTAGTTTATACCTTTGCCTGTCAGAACACCTGTAAAGCCGTTTCGTATACGCTTATACTGACCGAAAAGATAGCCGATCTCTCTCGCTCCTACACCTATATCACCTGCAGGCACGTCAGTATTTGAACCGATATGCTTGGAAAGCTCCGTCATAAAGCTCTGACAAAATCGCATAATTTCCAGATCACTCTTACCTTTAGGGTCGAAATCACTCCCGCCTTTTGCTCCGCCGATAGGAAGTCCCGTAAGACTGTTTTTAAACACCTGCTCGAAGCCAAGAAACTTGATGATACCCTCATAAACCGACGGATGAAAGCGAAGTCCGCCTTTATACGGGCCGATGGCTGAGCTGAACTGGACACGAAAGCCTCGGTTAATCTGCACCTTACCATTGTCATCTATCCAGGGCACTCTGAATTTTATGACTCTTTCAGGCTCGACTATGCTTTCCACTATACCTCTTTCTTTATATACAGGGTGTCTTTCAATTACAGGTTCGATTGATTCCAGGACTTCTCTCACTGCCTGGTGGAATTCACTTTCGCCTTGATTGCGTTCAATAACTTTCTGCATTACACCGCTGAGATATTCACTTTTGATGCTCATAAGAATCATCCTTTCGGGTTTTGTGTTCACCTTTTATATTATGCTTTTTCCGGAAGTTTATACCATGGGCCGAACTTCGTTCGGCTGGGGGGCGGGGCTCAGGGATGCGAAGCGAAGCTTCGCATCAGAGCAGTGCGTCGCACCGCTCCCAAAATCCGCGGAACGCGGATTTTGCCTGAGCCCCGCCTCGCCTTCACCTTAGGCGAAGGCGAAACTTCTTTTCCGCCGGCTTAAAATATATCCTGAAACTCCTTGATTTTTTTAAAAGAGAGTGATATAATCACTTAACAATTTAAAGTTTTAAAGCTTTAAATAAATAAAATGGATGAAAATTTATGCAAAAAAGAGTGAATTTATTACATTAAATTATTAAAATCTAATTGACCTTACTGATTTACAGGTGTATAATTATTTCTATTATCCTTGTTTTAAGGAAGTTACCAATTAATATAGTAAAGACGGTGAAATTATTATGGTATCAATGGAAATGTATGAGCTCGGTGCAAAGAGCTCAGTAATAAGAGAGATATTTGAATTCGGAAAGAAAAGAGCCGCTGAAATAGGTAAGGAAAACGTATTTGACTACAGTCTCGGTAATCCCAGTGTTCCTGCACCCGAAAAGGTAAATGAGACAATCAGAAAGCTGACTCAGGAGCTTTCTCCCTGCGAGCTTCACGGCTACACTTCAGCAGTGGGCGATAACGCAACAAGAACAGCTATTGCCGATAATCTCAATAAGCGTTTCGAAACCAACTTCACGATGAATAACCTTTATATGACCTGCGGTGCTGCCGCTTCACTTTGCATCACTTTCAGAGCACTCACAGAAAAGGACAACGAGATTATTATTTTCGCTCCCTATTTTCCCGAATATAAGGTGTTCATCTCAGCGGCAGGTGCTAAGCCTGTTGAAGTAAAGTGCAAGGCTGAGGATTTAACAATCGACCTTGATGCTTTTGAAAAGGCTATTACTCCCAACACTAAGGCAGTTGTACTTAACTCACCTAATAACCCCAGCGGTGTTGTTGTAAGCGAGGATATCGTCAAGGCTATGTGCGAAATCCTCGAAAGAAAGCAGGAAGAATACGGCAAGAGTATTTTCCTCGTATCAGACGAGCCCTACCGTGAGCTTGTTTACGGTGATGTCACAGTGCCTTATCTTACAAAGTACTATGCCAACACAATCGTATGCTATTCATTCAGTAAGTCTCTTTCACTTCCCGGCGACAGAATCGGTTATATTCTCGTACCCTCAGAGGTAGAAAACTTCGAGCTTATCTATAAGTCAGTCTGCGGTGCAGGCAGAAGCCTCGGCTATGTATGCGCTCCCTCAATGATGCAGTTTGTTATAAGAGAATGCGTCGGAATGACAGGCGATATTTCAGCTTATAAGATGAACAGAGATATCCTTCTTGAAGCCTTCGAGGAATGCGGATTCAGGACAGCAAAGCCTGACGGTGCTTTCTATCTGTTTATGAAGTCTCCCGTGGACTCTGCCGAGGAATTCTGCGAGGCGGCAAAGAAATACGATTTGCTCCTTGTACCCAGTGATTCATTCGGTTTTCCGGGATACGTAAGAATATCCTACTGTGTATCAACAGAAATGATTAAGCGCTCACTTCCCAAGTTCAAGGAATTGGCAAAGGAATATAATCTCATATAAAAGAAGAGTGAACAGTTATGGAAAAGCTTATTGAAGCAAGAAAAATCATCAGCGAGGCAGATAAACAGATTGCTGAGCTTTTTGAAAAAAGAATGCAGGCTGTAAAACAGGTGGCAGAGTACAAAATGGAAAGAGGTCTTCCCGTATTCGATGCCGCAAGAGAAGACGAGCTTGTAAGAAGAAATATGGAATATATCGAAGATGAAGACATAAAGGAATTCTATGTACCCTTTATCAGAGACACAATGGATATTTCCAAACGCTTCCAGCATAAAATTCTCAAGGGTGCCAACATTGCCTACAGCGGAGTTGAGGGTGCTTTTGCACATATAGCAGCAGGAAGAATTTTCCCTGACGGCAACAGAATATCCTATCCGGATTTTAAGGCAGCGTATGAAGCTGTTGAAAAGGGCGAATGCGAAAGTGCGGTTATTCCTATCGAAAACAGCAGGGCAGGAGAGGTAGGACAGGCTATTGACCTTCTTTTCTCAGGTTCGCTCTATGTAAACGGCGTTTACTCACTTGATATAAGACACAACCTTATCGGTCTCAAGGGTGCTACTGAAAGTGACATCAGAGAGGTTGTATCCCATCAGCAGGCACTTGACCAGTGCACTTCATATATAAGAAGTCAGGGATATAGGTCCACTTCCTGCGTCAACACTGCAAGAGCCGCTCAGAGTGTTGCAGAAGCAGGCGACATCACAAAAGCTGCAATAGCTTCAAGGGAAACAGCAGAGCTTTACGGTCTTGAGGTTATAAGAGAAAACATCAACGAGGCAAGTGACAACACTACCCGTTTTGTGGTTGTATCACGTACCCTTTCAAAGGAAAAGAAAGACCACTCAATTATCGTTTTCACAGTGCCCGATGAAGCAGGTGCACTTGCTCACGCTATCAACATTATCGGTCATCACGGCTATTCAATGAGACATATCAAGAGCCGTGCCATGAAAGACCTTATGTGGACATATTACTTCTACGTTGAGCTCAAGGGCGATTTACAGTCCTCACGCCGCGGTAAGTATATGATGGAAGAATTAGGCGAGTGCTGTGACAGACTCAAGATGATTGGTACCTTCAACGAAAACAGTAAAATCTGAGGTGACAGATTATGATAATACCCCTTGATTTAGGCAAGGACTCCTACGATATTATCCTCGAAAGAGGTACCCTTAAAAGAGTAGGCGAGCTTTTAGGCATACAAAAAGACAGAAAAGTTCTTGTTGTAACAGATGACGGAGTGCCGTCAGAGTATGCAAATACTGTTGCAAATTCCTTTGAGGGCAGTCATATTTTTATTTTCCCTCAGGGTGAAAAGAGCAAAAACTTGGACACCTACAGAGCAATCTGTCAGACACTTATGGACGCTTCTTTTACAAGAAAAGATGCGGTTATCGCAGTCGGCGGAGGTGTTGCAGGTGATATGGCAGGCTTTGCCGCTGCGACATATATGAGAGGTATCGACTTCTATAACATTCCCACTACGCTTCTTTCTCAGGTTGACTCCTCCATAGGCGGTAAGACAGCTATCGACCTTGGCAAAATAAAGAATATTATCGGTGCTTTCCATCAGCCCAAGAAGGTGATAATTGACCCCGATGTTCTCAGTACCCTGCCGAAAAGACAGCTCAGCAACGGTCTTGCAGAGAGCATTAAGATGGGTGCTAATTTTGATAAGGTTTTATTTGAAATTTTCCTCAAAGACGACTATATGGACCGTATTGAGGAAATCATAGAGCGTTCCCTCAAGGTTAAAAGATATGTGGTTCAGCAGGACGAAAAGGAGCAGGGACTTCGCAAGGTACTCAACTTCGGTCACACCATAGGCCACGGCATTGAGGCTACGGTAGAATATGAGGAGCTTTATCACGGTGAATGTGTGGCTCTCGGTATGATACCGATGTGCAGTGAAAAGGTAAGAGACAAAATGATAACTGCACTTAAAAATGCGGGACTTCCCACTGAATATAAATACGATAAAGCTAAGGTTTATGCGGCCCTTTGCCACGATAAGAAATCTCAGGGCAAGAGCATAACAGCAGTAAAGTGCGATGAAATAGGAACATTCAGATTTGAAAAAATGACAAATGAGGAATTAGGTAAGCTACTTTGAGGTGAACAAAATGAAAAACACATTCGGTAACAACATCAGCATAACTCTTTTCGGTGAAAGCCACGGCGAAGCTATAGGCTGTGTCCTTGACGGTATTGCTCCCGGTATTGAGGTTGACGAGGAGTTTATTGCTTCACAGATGGAAAAGCGTAAGGGTATAAATTCCATTTCTACCCCCAGAAGAGAAGCTGACAAGGTAAGAATATTAAGCGGTGTATTCGAGGGTAAGACCACAGGTACACCCATAGCATTGATGATAGAAAATCAGACCCAGCACAGTAGGGACTATTCAGAGAGCAAGGACTTAGCCCGTCCCGGTCACGCTGACTTTACGGCTCAGTGTAAATACGGCGGTTTTCAGGATTACAGAGGCGGCGGACACTTCTCGGGCAGAATTACTGCTCCCATAGTTGCCGCAGGTGCAATCTGTATTGGGGCTCTGAGTAAAAAGGGCATAAAGATAGGCACTCACATTTCCTCCTGCGCAGGTGTAAAAGACAGAGAATTTGATAACCTCAGCGAAGATATTGAGCTTCTCAAAACAAAAGAAATGCCCTCCCTTTGCGATAAAGCAGGGGAAGATATGATTTGTGCTATTGAAAGTGCAAGAAATGAAGGCGACAGTGTCGGCGGTATTCTTACTACAGCAGTTGTCGGTATGCCCTCGGGTGTAGGTGAGCCATGGTTTGATACGGTTGAAAGTCTCCTCGCTCACGCTCTCTTCTCCATTCCTGCTATAAAGGGTGTAGAATTCGGAAAAGGCTTTGAATTTGCCAATATGAAGGGCAGTATTGCCAACGATGAATTTCTTATGAAAGACGGCAGGGTACAGACAAAGACCAACAATAACGGCGGTATTAACGGCGGTATCACCAACGGTATGCCTATAGTTTTCTCCTGTGCCGTCAAGCCTACTCCCTCAATTTTCAAAGAGCAGAATACAGTTGATTTTATAAAGAATGAAGATGCAGTACTGAGCATCAGGGGCAGACACGACCCTGCAATTATCCACAGAGCAAGAGTTGTTGTTGACAGTATAACTGCCATCACTCTTTGCGATTTACTTTCTGCAAAATACGGAACAGACTGGCTGGGTGTTTAAGATGAAATACGGACTTATAGGTGAAAAATTAGGTCACAGCTTTTCTAAGCCTATCCACGAAAGCATAGCCGGTTACACCTATGAATTAAAGGAAATAGCTAAGGAAGACCTGGACGCCTTTATGAAGGCTAAGGATTTCTGCGGTATCAATGTAACAATACCCTATAAGGCAGATGTTATACCTTATCTTGACTATATAGACCCTGCCGCCCAAAGAATAGGTGCAGTAAATACCATAGTCAACAGAGACGGTAAGCTTTACGGCTATAATACGGATTTCGGCGGAATGAAAGCCCTTATAGAAAACGCAGGCTTTGACCTTGAGAATAAAAAAGTGCTCATACTCGGCTCGGGCGGTACATCAAAAACGGCAAATGCAGTATCAGAGAGTCTTGGTGCAAGAGAAATAATCATCGTCAGCCGAGGCGGCGAGGTGAACTACAAAAACGTAGCAGATTTACATAAAGACTGCGACTATATAATCAATACAACACCTTGCGGAATGTACCCGAATAATGATACCTTCGCAGTGGAGCCATCACTTTTTCCTGAGCTCAAAGGTATAGCAGATGTGGTATATAACCCTCTTGAAACTTCTATTGTGAGAAAAGGCAAAGAAGTGGGAGTAAAAGGCGTTACGGGACTTTATATGCTCGTCTCTCAGGCGGTACTCGCATCGGAGCTTTTCACAGGTGATAAGTTCAATGTGAAAAAGGTAACTGATGAGGTTTTTTCTAAAATCCTCTCGGAAAAGCAGAATATAGTTCTCATCGGTATGCCGGGCTCAGGCAAGAGCACAATAGGCAGAGCTCTCAGTGAAAAGACAGCTAAAGCCTTTATTGATACAGATGATATGATTGTTGAAAAACACGGTGTTATCAGCAATATTTTTGCTCAGCACGGCGAAAGCTACTTCCGTGATATTGAAAGCGAAGCAGTTAAGGAAGTCTCGAAGCAAAGCGGTATCATAATCGCTACGGGTGGGGGAGCAATCCTAAGAAAAGAAAACGTTGATGCTCTGAGACAAAACGGAATTATCTTCTTCCTCAACAGACCCCTTGAAGATATTATCCCCACTGACGACAGACCGCTTTCAAGTAATGTAGAAGCTCTCAAGAAACGCTTCGAAGAAAGATACGATAAATATAAGTCAGCAGGTGATTTTGAAATAGCCGTTGACGGTGTAATAGAAAACTCAGTCAATAAAATTCTGGAGTGCTTGAAATGAAAATACTCATAATAAACGGCCCGAATCTCAATATGCTCGGCATAAGAGAGCCGGATCACTACGGCAGGGAAACCTACGCCGACTTAGTTAAGAAAATAGAAAACTACTGCGAAAGTAAAGGCATCAAATGCGAATGCTATCAGTCAAACCACGAGGGCTGTCTTGTAGATAAGATACAAGAAGCCTACGGGAATACTGACGGTATCGTTATCAATCCCGGTGCTTATACTCATACGAGCGTGGCAATTTTAGATGCGGTGAAAAGCGTATCAATCCCCACCGTCGAGGTGCATATCTCCAAGGTTGAGGAAAGAGAAGATTTCCGTCAGATAAGCTATATCCGTCTTGCGGCGGTGAAGACAATAACAGGTCACGGCACTGACGGATATTTAGAGGCAATTGACTTCCTCTCAGAAAATTATACTTGCCAACCTAAGAAGTGATAATATGACAGTTAATATAAAGCCTTCTAAAGTAGAAGGCGAAATCAGTGCTCCTTCATCGAAGAGTATGGGACACAGACTTCTCATCTGTGCAGGTCTCTCAGACGGTGAGAGCCGCATAGACAATGTTCTTTTCAGTGAAGACATCCTCGCTACCCTTGACTGCCTTGAGACTATGGGTGCAAAGATAGAAAAAGGCGAGGACTATGTTAAAGTTCTCGGTACTCTGCCGTGTAAGGCAGGGGAGAGCACATATAAGTGCCGCGAAAGCGGAAGTACCCTGAGGTTTTTTATACCTCTTGCAATGCTCAGTGAAAAGGAGTCTCTTTTCACCGGCTACGGAAGACTTATGGAAAGACCAATGACCGTTTATGAGAGCATTGCCTTGGAAAAGAATCTCACCTACATAAAAAACGATGAGGGCATAAAAGTCTGCGGAAAGCTTACCTCGGGTAAGTTTACGGTGCCCGGCAATATCAGCAGTCAGTTTATATCGGGTTTGTTATTCGCACTGCCCTTATGTGACGGTGAGAGCGAAATAGAGCTAACGGGCAATATCGAAAGCAAAAGCTATATTGATATGACTCTTTATGCTATGTCCCTTTTTGGTGTAAAGGCTTATTGGAAAAACGAAAACACCCTTTACATTAAAGGCAATCAGCAATATAAAAACAGAGACCTTACAGTTGAGGGTGACTACTCAAATGCGGCTTTCCTTGACGCCTTTAATCTTTCAGGCGGTAATGTAAGCGTAACGGGACTCAGCGAAAACTCACTGCAAGGCGACAGAATATATAAAGAATACTTCTCGCTCTTACGGCAGGGTACCCCGACACTCGATATAGTAAACTGCCCCGACCTTGCACCTATACTTATGACACTTGCGGCGGCTGGGGGCGGCTGTAAGCTTATAAACACTACAAGACTTAAGATTAAAGAAAGCGACAGAGGTCTTGTTATGGCAAAGGAGCTTTCAAAATTCGGTGCGGATATAAAAGTTTATGATAACGAGATAATTGTAAATAAGGCAGAGCTTTATACGCCAAAAGATGACCTTTACTGCCACAATGACCATAGAGTAGTAATGTCTTTGGCGGTGCTCGCGTCTCAGTATGGCGGCAGACTTGTGGGTGCCGAAGCTGTAAAAAAGAGCTTCCCCGACTTCTTCTCAAGGGTGCAGGCTCTCGGATTGGAGATTAGTTCAGATGACAATTAATAAAAATACACGCTTTCTCATAGTCGGTCTCGGACTCCTCGGCGGCTCTTATGCAAGAGGTCTTACGGGAAAAGGATACTATGTTGAAGCAATAACAAAAAATCAGAAGGATTGCGACTTCGCTCTCGAGCACGAAATAGTGAAAAAGTGCACCACGGAGATTGACGAAGAAATTATAAGAAAGGCAGACGTGATAATCTTTGCTCTTTATCCCGATGTCTTTATAAAGTGGATTAAAGAAAACGGCGAGCTCATAAAGCCCGGTACTATTATCACTGACGTAACAGGTGTCAAGGGCTGTATCGTTGACAAGGTGCAGAGTATGCTGCCGCCTATGGTTGAGTTCATATCGGCTCACCCTATGGCAGGTAAAGAGGTATACGGCATAGAAAACAGCGACGAGAGAATTTTCTACGGTGCTAACTATGTTGTTGTACCAACCAAGAGAAACACCGATGAGGGTATTGAAGCATGCAAGAGAATAGGCGAAATCTTAGGTTTTGGCAGAATAAGTGAAATTTCTCCTGAGGGTCACGATGAGATGATAGGCTTCGTGTCACAGCTCACTCACTGCATAGCTGTCAGTCTTATGAACTGCTATGAGCAGGAGAGACTCGAGAGATATACAGGTGACTCCTTCAGAGACCTTACAAGAATCGCCAATATCAATGAAACAATGTGGAGTGAACTTTTCCTTCTGAATAAAGACGCTCTCTTAGAGCAGATGGAGCTTTTTGAAAAGCACTTCACAGATCTTCACGATTGTCTTAAGAATGATGACCGTGAAGGTATGATGGAAATGATGAGAATTTCCACTAAGCGCAGAAAACAGTTCGATAAATAAGATAAAATTCGGGAGGTAAATTATTATGAATATGGATTTCGTATGCAAACTGCCTATTCCAAAGGATATCAAAGAGCAGTACCCTATAACTAAAGAAGCCGAGGCTATCAAAGAAGCTAAGGATAAGGAAATAAAGGATATTTTCGAGGGCAAGGAAAGAAAGCTTATACTTGTTATCGGTCCCTGCTCAGCAGACAATGAAGACTCGGTAATGGACTATATTTCACGTCTTGTACCCGTTCAGGAAAAGGTCAAGGATAAGATTCTCATTATCCCGAGAATTTATACCAACAAGCCAAGAACCACAGGTGACGGTTATAAAGGTATGCTTCATCAGCCTGATCCTAATTCTGCCGCAGACCTTATCAAGGGTATCGTAGCAATCAGAAAGCTCCACATGAGAGCTATCAACGAAACAGGCTTTGTGTGTGCTGACGAAATGCTCTATCCCGATAATTACCGTTATCTTTCAGACCTTTTAGGCTATGTTGCTGTCGGTGCAAGAAGCACCGAAAATCAGGAACACAGACTCACGGCCAGCGGTATAGATGTACCCGTCGGTATGAAGAACCCCACAGGCGGCGACTTAGGTGTTATGATGAATTCAATCACAGCAGGTCAGCACTCACACGATTTCATATACAGAGGCTGGGAGGTAAAGAGCCATGGTAACGCTCTCACTCACGCTATCTTAAGAGGTTATGTTGACGAAAAGGGTGTAAGCTATCCCAATTATCATTATGAGGATCTTCTAAAGCTCTGTCAGCTCTACGGTGAGCGTGACCTCAAGAACCCTGCCGTTATCGTTGACACCAACCATGCAAACTCAGGTAAGAAATATCTTGAGCAGCCGAGAATTGCCAAAGAGGTGCTTCATTCCTGCCGTCACAACATCGATATTGATAAGATTGTCAAGGGCTTTATGATTGAAAGCTATATCGAAGACGGTACACAGAAGATAGGCGAGGGCTGCTACGGCAAGAGTATTACAGACCCCTGCATCGGCTGGGAAAAGACAGAAAGACTCATTTATGAGCTTGCAGATGTCTATTAAGTCGGTATTTGTGAAATCCGGGTGTTAAAACTATTAAATAAATAGTATCAAATTATTAATTTTACTTTTACTGTTGACAAAACCGAAACAATAGGTTATTATATACGAGATAATTTAAACGGAGGTAGAAGCAATGGATTTCATTCAAGACCTTTTCGAAAAGATCGTTAAGTTCATTTTCGATATCCTTAAGGAATTCGGCGTTAACACAGACAACGCACCCGAATGGATTAAGCCCGATGAAGAAACAGAAGCGTAAGCTCAGATAAAGCTCCCTTTTACGGGGAGCTTTTTTCGTTTCTATGAGTTTTAAATTTTGATATTATTTTTGTGAAATTTTGTAAATTCTGAGAATAATTCCGAAAAAATATTGACAAGGTATTAAGTATAAGTATAATTATAAGTGTGGAAAGGTCCACAAGAATTATAATTTACGGAGGAAAAAACTATGGATTTTATCATTAATTTACTTAACAACATCTACAAGATGATTCTCGGCATTCTTAAAAATGCAAAAGTTCCCACAGATGGACTTCCCGAAGTTCTCATCCCCACAGAGGAATAATTAAACAAAAGGTAGACTCCGCTTCACGGCGGAGTTTATTTTTTGTGTAACAACTGTGACAAAGTATTTAAATTTATCATAAGCTTATTAAATGATATTGACTTTACACTTTTTAATGTGTAAAATATATGTGTAAAGTTAATTAAAAGGATTATAAAAGGAGGATGTTAAAATGTTTGCATGGATTGTTAAAAGCTTAACCAACAATATTTTCAGACTTGTTGTTGCTATACTCACTAACGAAGGCATAAACACAGAAGGCTGGCCTGACAGACTTATCGACTAAAACAGAAAGCTCCTTACCAAAGCGGTAGGGAGCTTTTTTATTACTTAACTAAACTGCAATATTCTATACCGTAGTATCTGAAAACTTCAATGTCTCTTTCCTCTATAGCCTCGCCGCACATAACTACGGGCACGGCAGGCGGACAGCCTACAGAAGCTTCTGCCAATATTCTGCCTGCACTCTTTTCTATGGGCACTGTTTCAGATATGGAGAGAAGAGCCTCTCTTAGGCTCAGCGCTTTCTTGTGATAACTGATTTTCGGCATTTCTTCGGATATTGCCGTCTTTTTTTCTATGGAGAGAAGTGTACTTTCGAGGAGTGTCAAGTCATTCTGACTAAGGCTCGGTGTGAGCATCATAACTGCAAAGTCCGGGTCTGCGAATTCGATTTCGATATTGCTTTTTCTGAGTATCTCTGCAAACTCTATGCCTCTGTAGCCGTAAGCTTTGGCGGCGATTGTGAGCTTGAGCTCCTCGTCACCGTAAAGGCTGTAGCCGTGATTTATAAGAGTCTCTTTGAGCTCGTGTACCCTGCCGACGAAAGACGTAAGATCGCCTTTATAAGAAGCTGATATATAGTCATTAGCCTTGTCGAGGGATTGGAGTATCAGATAAGACGGACTCGTTGAGCCGAAAAGGGAGAGAGCCTTTTTGGCGTTCTCCTTGAAAAGAGAGGGCAGGGCAGGACTCAGATGAAGATAAGCACCGCCTGTCACTACAGGGAGAGTCTTATGAGCCGAGCTGCAACAAATATCAGCACCTGAATCTATGGGAAATCTGCTCTCGGGGAGAAACCTGAGATAAGCACCGTGAGCGTTGTCGACGGCAAGGAGTACACCGTATTTATGACAAACCTCACTTAGGCCTTTTATGTCGGCAGTTTTGCCTAAGTAATCGGGTGAGGTAATGTATAAGGCAGTGGGTTTATTCTTCTCGTTTCTGAGATATTCATCAAGCTCAGTCGGCGGGACAGAAGCCGAAAGATAATTGCTGTCCTCAGACGCGTACCACCAGGAGACATCAAGGTCAAGAAATGCCGCACCCGAAAGAAAGGTCTTATGAACATTTCGTGCCGCTAATATACGGCAGGCTTCGCCCTTGCTTTTGGCGTAAAAGCTCAAGAGATAAAGCATAGCACGGATACACTGAGAAGAGCCCTCGGTGCTGTAGTATGTGTCACAGCCGAAAAGTGCGGAGGCATTTTTTTCGCTTTCTGCGATAATGCCGTCAGCTTCATAAAGAGAGTCCGCACCTTTTATTTCCGTTATGTCCATATTCTCAAAGCCGAGAAAGCTTTCACCCTTGTGACCGGGCATGTGAAGTCTGAGGGCGCTTTTATTTTTATATTTGCTTATGAAATCGCATATAGGTGTATTCATATTATTCACCGAGTTCTCTTGCAACTGCAACCATTATGGCACATTCCATTCTTTTTCTGAAAAGGTCGCAGCCGTATTTGTATATACCTGTGACCGAGCCGGTGGAATGATAAGCGTTGGCAGCACAGCCGCCTGAGCAGTAAAGCTTCGCCCAGCAGTCGTGGCAGTCGGGACGTGCATAGACGTTGCAGGCAGCAAACTCGTCCTGTATAGCAGTATTGGTAACACCTTTCCATATATCGCCAAGACGGAATTTTTCATCGCCTACAAACTGATGGCAGGGATAAAGGTCGCCCCATGGGGTAACAGCCATATATTCAGTACCTGAGCCGCAGCCGGAAATTCTCTTATAAATGCAAGGGCCGCCCTTGAGGTCAATCATATAGTGATAGAATGTGAAAGGCTTGCCCTCTTTGTCCTTTTTAAGCATCAGCTCAGCGAGTTCTTCGTACTGCTTCGTAACGGTTTCCTTGTCCTGCTCTGTAAGCTCTGAGGGGTCACCGCTTGCACAAACAACAGGCTCCATGCTGAGCTCCGTAAAGCCTAAGTCCAGCATCTGCTTTATATCCTCGAGAAAGTCGGGATTGGCGTGGGTAAAGGTACCTCTCATATAGTAATTCTTGCCGCCGCGAGCTTCGACGAACTTCTGAAACTTGGGTACGATCAAATCCCAGCTGCCCTTGCCGTTATAGTCAACTCTGTAGCGGTCGTGTATTTCCTTTCTGCCGTCGAGACTAAGAACAACATTGCTCATTTCACGGTTAGAGAAGTCTATAACATCATCGTCGATTTTAACACCGTTGGTTGTGAGGGTAAAACGGAAGTTCTTGCCCTTTTCTTTTTCGATGCTTCTTGCATATTCAACAAGCTGCTTCACAACCTCCCAGTTCATAAGAGGTTCACCGCCGAAAAAGTCAACCTCAAGGTTTCGGCGTGTACCTGAGTTTTCTATAAGAAAGTCGAGGGCTCTCTTGCCAGTTTCGAAGCTCATAAGTGCTCTTTCGCCCTGATACTTACCCTGAGAAGCGAAGCAGTAAGAGCAGTTCAGGTTGCAGGAATGAGCGACATGAAGACAAAGAGCCTTTATAACACCCGATGTTTTTCTTTTGAGCTCACCTGCCATAGGCTTAAAGGTGTCGGGAGTAAAGAGCTTACCGCTGTCTTTGAGAGACACAATCTGAGCGTAGCACTCCTCAATATCCTGCTTTGTTATATCGTCGGTGTCTTTATACTTTTCACAAAGCTCTTCGATTATTGCATCTTTTTCCTTTGCTTCAAAGAGCTCAATTATATCGTAGGCAACATCGTCTACTGCGTGAACAGCACCTGAGCAGATATCAAGGACAATATTGTATCCGCCGAGTTTATACTGATGTATCATAGTTTTTTATCTCCTTAGGGTGGCGAGTAAAATCCGAACCCGTTTTTTACGGGCGGATTTCCGCCAATACTTCGTTAAAATACTCGTAAATCCGCGAGGATTTACTGTGTTTTGTGTCTTGTCTTGCCAAAAATCCGCTCCGCAAAAATCGCAGACCCAAAAGTAAGAATTTTTGCAGAATTTTTGGATGGTGAGGATGCCGACAGGCTCGCGCCTTTCAAATCCGAAGCGCCGAAAAGCCGCGAAAATTCACGCTTTTGGGCGGGTTCGGATTATACTCGTCACCCTAAATAAGAATTGCCGCCTTTTATCGGGCGGCATCTTATAAGTTAGCTTAAATTATTTGCTTTCCTTGTTTTCGCATTCCTGGTTAGCGATACCGCAGCTTGTCTTGCAAGCGCTCTGACATGATGTCTGGCATTCGCCGCAACCGCCGTTCTTTGCGCTTTCGCAAAGATTGCGAGTTTCGATAGTCTTAATGTGCTTCATTTAAATATCCTCCCTTCGGGGTTTAATTTATCTTTACACTATTATATACACTTTAAAAAGAAAAATCAATAGCAATAATGAAGTTTTAATTTTAAATAGTGTTTTCTTTGCAGACATCGACCCACTTTTCATACTGTGAGTATTTCTCAAGCTCGGGGATAGTCAGCTCAATGGCACTGTTACTGCTTCCGCAGGCAGGGAATACGGTCTCGAAACGCTTGAGGGTCTCGTCAAGATAAACCTTTACACCTTCATTTACGGCAAAGGGGCATACACCGCCGACGGCATGACCAATCATTTCGGCAGCCTGCTCGTGAGAGAGCATCTTAGCTTTTGCACCGAAGGTAGTCTTATATTTTTTGTTGTCGACTCTGCCGTCACCGGCAGTTACGATTAAAATAGGTTCATCTTTCACAAGAAAAGAGAGGGTCTTTGCTATTCTGGCACCCTCAACACCTACAGCCAAAGCTGCAAGTTCAACGGTTGCGCTTGAAACCTCAAACTCCATTATTCTGTCGGCAATACCGAGGACAGTAAAATGCTCTCTTACTTTTTCGATTGACATAGTTTTACTCCTTTATAACGGCACGGGAAACTGAATACCGAAAAATCCCAGTATTCTTCCGAAGAACATTCTTACGTACCATAATAATTCGTGCATTGACATAGCTTTACTCCTTTATTCGCCGAGAGCGATAATTGATTTTATAATCTCGATGATTCTGTCAACATAAGACTTGATGAGTTCGATGAGTTCGGGGATTGTAATCACGTTTTTCACCTCTTCTTCCGGTTGTTTTAAAATTAATTATGGGGTATATGGGGCTTTTCGCTTGCTTCTGAATCTTCTGCTCTGGCAAGAATGCCGGTGATATAATCATAAAATTTTGTTGTGACTTCCTTTGACTCGAAAAGACCTATTGCGGTGCCGTGGTCACCCTGGGTTATGGGCATAACGTGCCAGAGCCCCGGGCGTATGACCGTCACATCTTCCCAGAGAGCGTAGGGCTCCGTATGGGGATGAGTTGCCGAGAAGGTATCTACAAGACCGTCATTATAGAATTTTTCGAAGTTTTCGCCCTCGTCAGCGTGTCTTTTCATATCGTTTGTCATAAGCGCACTGGTCATAGAAAGGAAGAGGAACTTAGTATAAGAGGGAATATGGGTCTTGCCGCTCTTTGTTTCTCTTACTGAGTTGTAGGGATATGAAAAATAGTAAATTTGGGGAGAAATTTTTATACGGTCATTGATAAGCTTTGAGCCCTCGGGTGACATATCGTATTCCACATGGTCGTCGGAGGCGTTGATTCTCTTGACAGCCTCACGGAAGGGTTCAGAATCTTTTTCGCCGGGAGTGTTTGTAAGACCGAACTGCTCAAGGTGGAAATCAACGAGTCTGCCGTTGAGAGGTGTTCTGCCGAGGATACCTGTGTAAAGATATGTACTGTATCTCAGGAAGCTCTTGAGGTTATAACGTTCAACTGTATCGTGGGCAGATGTGCCGTTGAGAGGGGAGCAGATAGCAGTCAGGGAATATATCCAGTCGCCTTTGCCTCCTTTGAATAATGGGGAAACATTGTTTCCGCTTGCCTCAACCTCTTCGGGTGCACCGTGGGTAAGCAGGTGAGCCAGCATTCTAATAGTGGTACCGCCGAAGCTGTGACCGATAAGGTGAATTTTGTTTTCGGCAGACCAGTTTTCTATCATAGGCTTATCATATTTTCTGCCGAACTGCTTATGACCTCGCTGCTTTGAGTGTACCTTGCCATAGTCTACCCATGTACCGGTAAGCTGAGCATAGAGCTCGCAGGCACGGTCCCAGGCACTTGAGGCAGGACCTACTGAAGCTTCATAGCAGGTGCAGCCTTTACTTCTCAGGTATTCGGCAATGCTTCCGCTTGTAGCACCCCAATAGGGGATATATTTGTTTATGCCTTCATTTTCGCCCCAGCCGTACATACCGTGAACGAAAACGAGAGGGTATTTCATTTTGATTTTTGAATTCATATTTTCACCACCTGTTAAATTATTATAAACTTTGTTAACAGATATAGTATAAATCATTTTTTGTTTATTTGCAATAGTATTTTGACAATGTTTTGAAGTTTTCTTCGAGCAAAAACTTATTAACAAAAAGATATTGTAATTTTCTTTAATCTATAGTACAATGACATAATGTATGACTATGTAAAATCAGAGGTAAATAATGGCAGATAAAGAATTTTTGGAACTACGCAAAAAGATAATAGAAAAAGATTTTCAGCACATGAACGACAAGCAGAAACAGGCCATCTTTCAGGTGAAGGGCCCCGTGCTTATACTTGCAGGTGCAGGCAGCGGCAAGACAACAGTCATTGTTAACCGTATCGCGAATATTGTAAAATACGGCAATGCCTACAACAGCAAAGAATGTGCCTTTGAACCCTCGCCCAGAGATTTACGCAGTATGAAGGCTTATCTTGATGGTGATGAGGATGTGCTTTTTGATATAGAGGATTTGCTTTCGGTTGAGCCTGCAAGACCCTGGCAGATACTGGCTATCACCTTCACAAACAAGGCGGCAAACGAGCTTAAAGAAAGACTCGAAAAAATGCTCGGCGAAGAAGCAAAGGATATATGGGCTTCAACCTTCCACGCTTCATGTGTCCGCATCCTTCGCCGTGACGGTGAGGCTTTAGGCTACAGTAAGCACTTTACTATCTATGATGCCGACGACTCAAAGCGTCTTATCAAGGAATGTCAGAGACAGCTGAATATTTCCGACAGTGTTATTTCATATAAAGCTATTATCGGCGAAATCAGCAGAGCAAAGGACAATCTTATAACTCCCGAGGAGTATGAGAAAAAGGCGGCTGCCGAAAAAGACTCACGCATGCTTAAAATTGCATCGGCTTACAAGATGTATCAGTCAGAGCTTAAAAAGGCAGACGCTATGGATTTTGACGATATTATTGTAAATACGGTTAATCTCCTTGAAAAATACAGCGATGTGAGAGAATACTATCAGAGAAAGTTCAAGTATATAATGGTGGACGAGTATCAGGATACCAACCACGCTCAGTACAGATTAACAGAGCTTCTTGCAGGTGCACACAGAAATATTTGCGTTGTGGGTGATGATGACCAGAGTATTTACCGTTTCAGAGGTGCAACTATTGAGAATATCCTTTCCTTCGAGCACCGCTATGCAGAATCACAGATTATCCGTCTTGAGCAGAATTACCGTTCAACTCAGACTATCCTCGACGTTGCCAATGAGGTTATCTCCAATAACCGCAAGCGTAAGGGTAAGAGTCTCTGGACCTCCAATCCCGGCGGCGACAAGGTAGTGGTAAACACAGCTTATGACGAAAGTGATGAGGCAAAATTCATAGCTGATACCATAGAAGAAAATGTCGCATCGGGCAAGTTTAATTTCAGCGACCACGCTGTTCTTTACAGAATGAACGCACAGTCCAACTTTATAGAAAAGGTACTCGTAAGAGCAGGTATTCCTTACCGTATTATCGGCGGCTTCCGTTTCTATGAAAGAAGCGAAATCAGAGATGCCATTGCATATCTTACCGTAGTCAACAACCCGAGCGATAACATAAGACTCCGCAGAATTGTCAATGTACCCAAGAGAGGTATCGGTGAGGCTACTCTTAATAAGGCTTCGGAAATATCGACGGGTCTTGGTATCAGCCTTTTTGAAGTATTCAAGCAGTCCGACGAGTTTGAAGCTCTCAGAAGAAGCTCTAAGAAGCTCAAGGAATTCTGTCAGATTATAGACGAGCTCAGAGAGAGCCTCGACAAGGTGAGCCTTGATGAGCTGTTTACTCAGATTATCCATAAGACAAACTATCTGGGTCATCTTCGTCTTGACAAGGAAAAGGGTGAGGAAAGAGAGGAAAACATCTACGAGCTTATTTCCAACCTTAAGACCTATGAGCAGGAAAACGAAGAGCCCAGCCTTTCAGGCTTCCTTGAAGAAGTTGCCCTTATGACGGATATTGACAACTACAATGCTCAGACAGATGCTGTTGTGCTTATGACAATCCACTCGGCAAAGGGTCTCGAGTTCCCCGTAGTATTCCTGCCGGGTATGGAGGAGGGTATCTTTCCCGGTATACAGAGTATGTACAATAACGACGACATCGAAGAGGAAAGACGTCTTGCTTATGTCGGTATCACAAGGGCAAAGCGCAATCTTTATATTTCTCACGCTAATCTCCGTATGCTTTTCGGTACAACCTCGAGAAATATGCCCTCGAGATTCTTGGTTGAAGTACCCGAAGCCCTTATTGAAAGAACAGGCAGAAGAGCAAGTGCACAGATGAACGGCTATGAGGGCAACACTCAGGCGGACAGAGATTTCGAAAGAAGCCAGGGCTATTCAAGATATATGGGTACAGGCTATCTTTCAAAAATCAAGGAGCAGTCCAAGACTCAGACAAAGAAATCAGAAGCT
Source organism: Acutalibacteraceae bacterium (assembly GCA_045535965.1). Classification (GTDB taxonomy): domain Bacteria; phylum Bacillota; class Clostridia; order Oscillospirales; family Acutalibacteraceae; genus UBA6857. The sequence goes on along the minus strand of JAZSMR010000017.1, from coordinate 19,157 downwards.
GCACCTGCCGTCAAATATAACACAGGCGATACAGTTGTACATAAGGTCTTCGGTCAGGGTGTAATTCTCTCCTGCAAGCCTATGGGCAACGACTCTATGCTGGAAATCGCCTTCGAAAAATCAGGTACCAAAAAGCTTATGGCTAATTATGCAAAGCTTGAGAAAAAATAAACTTAAAGGGGAAATGTATATGAAAAAAGCATTAGCTCTTTTACTCACACTTCTTATGGTGTTTTCACTCTTCACAGTGGCTTTTGCTGCAAAAGACATAACACCGGTAATTGTTGTCAGCGGTATGAACTGTTTTCCTCTCACTCTCGCAGAAACAGGTGAGCAGGTATGGCCGCCAAGCGGTGACAGTATACTTGCTGTCGTGAAAGAAAATCTGCTGCCTATAGGAAGATTTCTTTTGACAAAAGACTGGCAGTACATTGCCGATGAGATTATCGAGGACGTATATGATGATATTTTCGAAAAGGTAGCCTGCGACGAAAAGGGCGAGTCCGTATATGACATTGAGACAAGGCTCTTTCCGGAAAGCCTTGACAACTATCCGGGTGAATTCGAGAATTCAACTATCAGTGAAACAGGCATAGCACGAAGAGTTATGGAAGAAATCGGCAGTGAGAACGTCTACTATTTCAACTATGACTGGCGTCTTAGTCCCATGAAGCACGCTGATGACCTGAATGCTTTTATCGAGAACGTAAAGAAAGAAAAAGGCTGTGACAGGGTTACACTTATTCCATGCAGTATGGGTGGTACGGTTACCAACGCTTATCTCTACAAATACGGAAATGAAAGCATAAAGAAGGTAATCTACACTATGGCGGCTTTTCAGGGTCTTTCAAGTGTAGGCGAAATGTTCAGCCGAGGTATCGATGTTGACGTGAGCACCATAATGAGCTATATGTTCTCTTCGAAAAAAGACGATCTTAAGATGCAGATCGTTATGGCTCTTGTGAACACTGCCGTAGAGCTTATGCCCTCATTTGAAAAGTTTGCAGACGAGTTTATTGACGAGTCTCTCAGCGAGCTTAACGACATAATCTATGACGATCTGATGATTAAGTCAATGGGCACCTTTGCAGGCTGGTGGGCACTTGTACCCGATGAATATTACGATAATGCCAAAGAGGCTTTCTTCGGTGGCAAGGCACCCGAAAGCTTCATTAAAGTAATTGACAGCTATCACTACAATGTCCATAGAAATGCAAAGAAGATAATGAGAGATGCCGCAGATAACGGCACTGAAATATATATCATTTCTTCCTACGGCTTTGTAGGTGCTCCTTACACCAATCAGGCTATGACTCAGACAGACTGCCTTATTGAAACTCACCATCAGAGCGGCAGAGCAATTACCGCTCCCTACGGAAAGCCTTTCCCGAAGGACTATGAAGCAGTGGGTACTATGTGCAGTGACAAGAGTCACAACCACGTTTCAACCGACGGTATAATTGACGCTTCGGCTGGCTTCTTCCCCGAAAGCACATGGTTTATCAAATACAACAACCACGTGGGTATGCCCTACGGCACAGACTGCCAAAAGCTTATGATTTATCTCGTGACGGCTGACAGCCATGTAACGGTGCACAGCAACAAGGATTTCCCGCAGTTTGTAGAGCTTAACAGACTTACAGGTGAATTTACGAGCCTTACAGGTGATACAATAAAAACAGATATCAAAGACAGTGAAAGCAATTTCATCGTAAGACTTGTGATAATTGCCGACACGCTTATGAAGAACACAGAAAAAGTACTTTCTGCATTAAACAAAAGATAAAACAAAAACAGTTAGGAGTTAGGAGTGAAGGGTCGCTTTGCTCATGATTATATCCGCTTAATAGCATTCCAATATTTAAACGGTATTTCGCCAAACCGGTCGGATGAATTTCATTCATTTACAATCGACGGAGTTTCTTTCCTGATTAATGTTGCTTCTGCGGACAGAAACTGAAAGGTCAGCGGATTGTCAACCCGCGACCGCAACTCCTAACCCCTCATTCCTAACTCCTAACTTAAAAATCTAACGGGAGAACTCAATTATGAAATTATATAATGTAAAAGACTACGGTGCTGTCGCTGACGGTGTAACCGATTGCGGCGAAGCTATACAGAAAGCCATTGACGATTGCACAGCGCAGGGCGGCGGCAGAGTACTTCTTGAAAGCGGAAGCTACTACAGCCACTCAATCGCTCTTAAGGAGAATGTTGAGCTTCATCTTCAGAAGGGTGCACTTCTCACAGCGAGCAGTGACATTGAGTCATATATCAGACCCTGCGAAACTATCAACGACCCTAAAACTGCTCTTGTAGGTAACCCCGTAACAGGCAAGCCTTCGTTTGCATTCATCTACGGCTACGGTGCCCACGGTGCTGCAATCAGCGGTGAGGGTACTATCAGCGGTAACTGCTACGCCTTCGTTGAAAGAAAGAGCAAATACTATGTAACGGGCAATTTCTATCCCCGTCCTACAACTATCTATATTGAGAATTCCAACCACATCACAGTTAAAGACGTTACAATCAAAGACGCTCCCTTCTGGACTCTTCATCCCGCAGGTTGTGACGATGTGCTCATTTCAAATATCAGAATTCTTAACCCCATTGACGTTGCAAACAGTGACGGTATCGACCCCGACCATTGCAGTAATGTAAGAATCCAGGGCTGTCACGTGGTATGCGCTGACGACTGTATCTGCCTTAAGGCTTCCAAGGGTAACAGCGAATACGGCCCCACAGAGAATGTAATCATCAGCGGCTGCACTCTCACATCAACCTCGGCGGCTATCAAAATCGGTACTGAGGGCGTAGGCAACTTCAGAAATGTAATTGTCAGCGACTGTATCGTGTCCAAGTCCAACAGAGGTATCTCTATTCAGATAAGAGACGGCGGCAACGTTGAGAATGTATCCTTCAACAATATCTACATCGAAACAAGACGCTTCTGTCCCGATTGGTGGGGCAGTGCAGAGCCTATTGCAATAACAGCCTTCAGACGTGACGAAAACACAGTATGCGGCAGTATAAAGAATATCCGCTTCAACAACATTATCTGCAAGGGTGAAAACGGTGTCCTTGTCCACGGTACAAAGGAAAACCCCATCAAGGATGTAACCTTTGAAAACGTAAGAGTGACTCTTGACAAAACCTCAAAGTGGGACTGCGGTATCTATGACCTTCGCCCTGCTATTGATTACGGCATCACAGACAGCAAAAACGCCTGCTTCTTTATCAAAAACGCCGAGAATATTACCATCGAAAAGACCAAGGCAGGCTATGAAAATATCTGCAAGGATTACGCATGGGGACTCTTCGCTGAGAATGTAAACGGACTTAATATGGTGAAGTTTGACTGCTCGGGCGCAAGCGAAGAATACGAAAGCATAAAAATTATTTAAGAAATAATCCTAAAAGGCTTTACAGATAGAAAGATATTTAGTAAAATATAATATATATAACTTTTACTAAATTCCGGAGGTAAAATTTATGGCAAGTAAATATAAAAGAATACTCCTGAAAATCAGTGGTGAGGTTTTAGCCGGTGAAGAGGGAAAGGGCATCAACTTTGATGTTGCAAATGAAATCTGCTCCGTTATCAAGGAGTGCGTCGATATGGGTACTCAGGTAGGTCTCGTTGTAGGCGGCGGTAACTTCTGGAGAGGCAGAAGCTCAGGCAAAATGGACAGAAGCAGAGCTGACCAGATGGGTATGCTGGCAACCTGCATCAACGCTTTAGCTCTTTGCGATACGCTTGAGCAGTTAGGTGTTAAGTCAAGAGTGCTTTCAGCTTTCTCAATGCCTCAGGTTGCCGATACATTCTCAAAGAGACTGGCAGTGGAAAGCCTCGATAAGGGTGAGGTAGTAATCTTCGGCTGCGGCACAGGCTTACCCTTCTTCTCAACTGATACAACAGCAGCCCTCAGAGCAGCTGAAATTGAAGCTGAGATTATCTTCAAGGCTACCAATGTTGACGGTGTATATGACAAAGACCCCAACAAATATGACGATGCTGTCAAGTATGACGAGCTCACTCATTCAGAGGTTCTTGCAAAGGGACTTAAGGTTATGGACTCAACTGCCGCATCACTTTGCAGAGACAACGGCATCGAGATTCTCGTATTCAATCTCAACGACCCCAAAAACATTGTAAGAGCTCTTCAGGGCGAAACAATCGGTACTACAGTAAAATAAGTTTTGTACTGAAAATGTACAAAGCTTTAATTAAATAAAAATTACCCCAAATTACATAAGAGAGGAAAATAATTATGAAGACAGTATTTGAAACCGCAAAAACCAAGATGGGCAAAACCATCAACGCCCTTACATCAGAATACGGTGCAATCCGTGCAGGCAGAGCTAATCCTCAGATTCTCGATAAGCTCACAGTAGACTACTACGGCACACCCACACCCATCAATCAGCTTGGCTCAATCTCAGTTGCAGAGGCAAGAGTTCTTGTTATTCAGCCCTGGGATAAATCAGTGCTCAAGGCTGTTGAAAAGGCTATCCAGACCTCAGATATCGGCATCAATCCTCAGAATGACGGCTCAGTTATCAGACTCACATTCCCGCCTCTTACAGAGGACAGACGTAAGGAGCTTGCAAAGGATATCCAGAAGATCGGTGAAAACTCAAAGGTTGCTATCCGTTCAATCCGCCGCGACTGCGTTGACAAGCTCAAGGCAATGAAGAAGGCTTCCGAAATCACAGAGGACGACCTTAAGGACGGCGAAAAGGAAATCCAGAAGATCACAGATAACTTCATCAAAGAGGTTGATGATCTTGCAGCTGCAAAGTCAAAGGAAATCATGGAAATCTAACAATACAAATGACAGTGGTTGTCAGACGGCAACCACTGTATAATCATTTTTTAGGGTGAGTAATATCACCTTTCAGGAGACAATTTTTATGTCAGATACAGAGAAAAAATTACCCGAGCATATTGCCATAATTATGGACGGCAACGGCCGTTGGGCAAAGCAGAGGGGACTCAAAAGAACAGAGGGTCATAAGAGGGGAGCAGAGGTTTTCAGAGAAATCTGTCAGTACTGCACCGACATCGGTATCAAGTATGTAACCTTCTATGCTTTTTCAACTGAAAACTGGAAGCGCAGTAAGGTTGAAGTTACCGCTATTATGAATCTTCTTCGCAAATACTTAGACGAAATGTTTGAGAGAGCCGAGGAAAACGAAGAGGCGGGCTATTGCATCAAATTCATTGGCTCAAGAGAGGGTATGCCCAAGGATATCGTCAAGATGATGGATACCGTCGAAAGCCGCACAGGCGACAAGAATACCACCTATATCAACGTTGCCGTAAACTACGGCGGCAGAGCTGAAATTACTCAGGCTGTCAAAGATATTGCAAAGGGTGTTAAAGAGGGTAAAATCAGCATAGATGATATAGATGAGGATATGATTTCCTGCGGACTCTATACCGCAGGTCAGCCCGACCCGGATTTAATCATAAGACCCAGCGGTGAATACAGACTTTCCAACTATCTCCTCTGGCAGTCGGCATATTCTGAAATTTATATTGATGACGTGCTGTGGCCTGACTACACACCAAAGGATCTTGACAGAGCCATAGAGGAATACGGCAGAAGAAACCGCAGGTTCGGTGGAGTGTAAGCAAATTCGGAATTATGAATTCGGAATTGCGGTGGAGTTTGGTTGAAGAAACAACCTTGCAGTCCGCCGGATAAGCCAAGGTAAAATAAAAGATAAAATCAGCCTTCCCTATTAAGGGAAGGTGTCAGTCACAGACTGACGGAAGGGTCTGTCCTCTCGGACAGAGAAAAGGTGAAATTTATGTCAAACACAACAAAAACAAAGAAAAAGTTATTTAAAGGCGAAAGAACAGCCTCCACAATTGTTATATGCATTTGTCTTGTAGGCTTCCTTCTTGCAGTCATTTTCGACCAAAAAATGATTATCACCGCTGTACTGGCAGCTCTTGCTGCAACAGCAACCTTCGAGGTCACACGAGCAGTAGGCACAAAGAGCAAGATTGTTTTCATTCTTGCCTGCACAGTCAGCTTGTTTACAGTTTTAGCTGAAGGCTTTGCTATAGCGCTTCCTCCCGTATCGGTGCTTTACTGCATCTATATCTTAGTGCTTATGTGCCTTATGGTTTTCTTCAATAAGGAAATTCAGTTCATTCACTGTGCTACAGCATTTTTCGCTTCAGTGGCACTTCCCTTCGCATTCTTATGTTTCTTAAGACTCAACAACCTTTCCGACTGGTTCCAAGGCTACACACACCACGAGGGTGTATATTTCGTAGGTCTCGGCTTTGCCTGCTCATGGTTTACTGATACCTTTGCTTATCTCGTTGGCAGAAAGTTCGGCAAGCATAAGATGGCTCCCGTAATCAGCCCCAAAAAGTCGATCGAGGGCGCTGTCGGCGGCATTGTACTTACTGCAGTTATGAACGTACTTATCCTTTATTTGTTCACTCTCGGTTGCAGAAACCTCTATGATTATACCTTCCTCGGTGAAGGCTTTATGAAGTATCTCTACATTGTACCCATTTCAATGATAGGCTCATTTATCAGTATGGTAGGCGACCTTGCAGCAAGTGTACTCAAGAGAAACTTCGGTATCAAGGATTACAGTCAGCTTCTTCCCGGTCACGGCGGTATTATGGACAGATTTGACTCATGCATTTTTGTACTGCCCACCCTTTACTGCATCCTTAAGCTCCTGGCTGTATATACAGCATAAGCGAAAAACAACTACAAATATAGGGAGAGATACCGCAATGGCTAAGAAAATAAGCATATTAGGCTCCACAGGCTCAATAGGCACTCAGAGCCTTGACGTAGCCGAAAAAAGAGGCTATGAGGTTCAGGTGCTCACTGCCGGCAGTAACGGAAAGCTCCTTGAAGAGCAGATAAGAAGGTGGAAGCCCAAATACGCCGCACTTGCTGACGAGGAAGCTGCAAAGCAGCTGAAAATCGCCGTAGCCGATACAGACACAAAGGTGCTTACAGGTAAAGAGGGCGTAAACGAATGTGCAGCATTCGAGGATACAGACACAGTCATCAATGCTATTGTCGGTATCGCAGGTCTTGTGCCTACTCTCACAGCTATAGAAAATGGCAAGGATATTGCCCTTGCCAATAAAGAGACCCTCGTAGCAGGCGGCGCTCTCGTTATGAAAAAAGCCGAGGAAAAGGGCGTAAAGATACTTCCCGTTGACAGCGAGCACAGTGCAATTTTCCAATGCCTTGAGGGTATGAATAAAAAAGACGAGCTCAAGTCAATTATATTAACAGCATCGGGCGGACCCTTCTTCGGTAAGACAAGGCAGGAGCTTGAAACAGTTACTCTTGCTCAGGCGCTCAAGCATCCCAACTGGGAAATGGGTGCAAAGATTACCGTTGACAGTGCCACCATGATGAATAAGGGCCTCGAGCTTATTGAAGCCGTATGGCTCTTCGGTGTTGACCCGTCAATGGTTGACATTGTTGTCCACAGAGAGAGTATCATTCACTCACTTATTGAGTATAAGGATAATTCCGTCATTGCACAGCTCGGCGTACCCGATATGAGAATACCCATACAGTATGCTCTGACATATCCCGAAAGATATGAGAGCCCCGTAAGAAAGCTGAACCTCTGGGAGTACAGTAATCTGACATTCTATAAGCCCGACTACGAGACCTTCAGAGCAATAAACATCTGCCGTGAGGCTATTACAAAGGGCGGACTTTACCCCTGCGTAGCCAACGGTGCAAACGAAATGGCAAACTATCTTTTCCGTCAGGGCAAAATCGGTTTCCTCGATATTGCCGACTTAGTTGAAAAGGCGACGGAAAAGACGCCGAAGCTTACAGACTATACTATTACCGACGTCCTCGAAGCCGATAAAATGGCAAGAGAAACAGTGTCATAAAAATGCAGAATGCAGAATGCAAAATGCAGAATTGCGGTCGCGGGCAGGTATGAGATAAACTTTTACACCGCTGCCGCAAAGGTAGTCGACTACTAACGGATAACCTGTAAATTATAATGGATTAAAAAATCAGCTTCATTGATTTGGCGGACTCTGAGTTGTTTATTTATATAAACTTAAAACGGATACAATACGGAGCTTTGCTCTCTATAATTTTGCACTTTGCATTTTGCATTCAATTTAGAAAGGCTATTCACAATGGATTTAAACTTACTTCTTTCGTTTCCTGACATCAAGACAAAAATCATTCCCATCATTATCGCTATCCTCTTTTTCGGCGTGATTATCACAATCCACGAATTCGGACATTTTATCTTCGCTAAGCTTTTCGGCGTAAAGGTAAATGAATTCGCTATCGGTATGGGACCCACTATCCTTAAAAAGCAGGGCAAAGAGACAAAGTACGCTCTTCGGCTTCTGCCCATAGGCGGTTTCGTATCAATGGAGGGTGAAGAGCAGGAAAGCGAAGACTCGAGAGCTTTCTGCAATCAGAAAACCTGGAAGAGAATGATAATCATCGCCGCAGGTGCTACCTTCAATATTATCCTTGGTATCATTGTCTGCTTCTTCTTAGTCGGAAGTGAAGACCTGGTGGGTACCAATCAGATTTTGCAGTTTTACGAGACAGCGGTGAGCAATCAGGAAGGCGGCATAAAAGAAGGGGACAAAATATTAAAAATCGACGGCAAGAGAGTTTTCTCAGACTATGATATAAGCTTTCTTATGCAGAGAAACGGCAGCGGTACCTATAGCTTCACCGTTGAGCGTGAGGGAGAGAAAATCGACTTACCCGAGGTACACTTCGCAAGAAGAACAGGCGGTAACTTCTCATACAGTGAGGACTGCACTATTTCGTCAGTGAGCAGTAAAATAAAAGGCTTCGGACTCAAAGACGGCGACAGGATACTTGCCGTAAACGGCGAAGAGGTCACAAAGGGCGAGGAGCTCATAGCTGCTATAGGCAGTGACGAGGACTATACCTATGATTTCACTGTCGAGCGTCAGGGAGAGACTTTAGAATTCACCGATGTGAAAATGGCAGTTGTGACGGTCTTTGACTTCGTTATTTTAGGTCAGGAGAAAAACGCTCTCAACGTCACAAAGAACGCATTCGGCTACGCTCTTTCTATGGGCAGAATGGTTTATCTTAGTCTTTTCGATTTACTCAGAGGACAGTACGGTATGAATGACATAGCAGGTCCTATCGGCACAATTTCGGTTATTACTGATATCGCTGAGGAGAGCATCGCAACCTTCAACTGGTCGCAGATGTTTATGATTATGGCTATGATTACCATTAACATCGGACTTTTCAATCTTCTTCCCGTACCTGCTCTTGACGGCGGACATCTGTTCTTTATGTTCTTTGAGCTTATATTCAGAAAGAAGATTCCTCAGAAATACGAGAGCTTCATCCACGCCGCAGGCCTTGTTCTTCTTTTAGGCTTTATGGCGGTTATATCGGCAAGCGACATCTGGAAGCTGATTTCAGGCAGAGGGTTTTATTAAATTCGGAATTCGGAATTGCGGGGGAGTGAGTAGAAGAAACTACTTTCTGCCCGCCGAATAAGAGCGTGTTTTGGTTGCTTTTCCACGCCGGGAAAAGTAACGCCTGACCGGCGAGGGCGATGAAAATTTTAAATTATGAATTGTGGGTGAGTGAAAACTATGACAGAAAGACGAATTTCAAAAAAGGTTAAGGTCGGTAATATCTATATGGGCGGTGACAGTAAAATCACTGTCCAGTCTATGCTTAATATACCTTCTCACGATATTGAGGGCAACCTTAAGCAGGCTCTGGAGCTGGAGACGGCAGGCTGTGAGATTATCCGTCTTGCTGTGCCCGATATTGAGAGCGCAAACACCGTGAAAGCTCTGAAAGAGAGTCTTTCCATTCCCGTTGTGGCTGACATTCACTTTGACTATAAGCTTGCTCTTGCTTCCCTTGAAGCAGGGGTAGACAAAATCAGAATCAACCCCGGTAACATCGGTAAGGACGAAAATGTAAAAGCTGTTGCCGATGCCTGTAAAAGAAGGGGAGTACCCATCAGAATCGGTGTAAACTCAGGCTCAGTCGAAAAAGAAATACTCGCTAAATACGGCGGCCCTACACCCGAGGCTATGGCTGAAAGTGCTATGTATCATGTAAGACTCCTTGAAAAATACGACTTTGACGATATTGTGATTTCCATTAAATCTTCAAATGTCAGCAATATGATTGCCGCCTATGAGAGAGTGGCTGAGATGTGCAGTTATCCTCTTCACCTGGGTGTTACTGAGGCAGGCACTCAGAGAATGGGTCTTATCAAGTCGAGTATCGGTATCGGCTCACTTCTTACTCGCGGTATCGGTGATACAATAAGAGTTTCCCTCACTGCCGACCCCATACAGGAGATATATGCTGGCTACGATATTTTAAAGTCAATCGGTCTTGACAATTCATCACCGAGACTTGTTTCCTGTCCCACCTGCGGCAGAACAAAGATAGACCTTATAGGTCTTGCAAATGAAGTAGAAGAACGCCTGAGAAGCGTTAAAAAGAACATAACTGTCGCTGTTATGGGCTGTGTCGTCAACGGTCCCGGTGAAGCAAGAGAAGCCGATATAGGCATTGCAGGCGGCGATAAAAGCGGACTTATCTTCAAGAAAGGCGAAATCCTTCGTAAGGTAAGCGAAGAAGAAATTATTGACGAGCTTATGAAAGAGATAGATATGCTGTAAAGACAGAGGGTTACGAGTAACTTTATACGGAGAAAAACAAAAAATGAGTAACAGATTCACCGACCTTTTCGGCGGTTTCGAAAACGAAAAATTGCAGGATGCCTTTGCATCTTGTGAAATTAAAAATGTAAAAATATCTATGGAAAAAAAGAGCATTGTTATCGATGCTTTTTTTGACCGTTTAACAACCTATAAATACATAGCCAAGGCTGAGGAAATCTTAAAAGATAAGCTTCTTGTAAACGAGGTTAAAATCGAAAGCACTATGCCCTCTGAGTGCTTCAGTGAGGGCTATTACGGCTCTCTTATAAGAGAAACCAATCTCGCTCTTGCGGCAACCAACGGTTTCTTTGAGGGCAGCAGCTGCACTTTTGACGGCAGAGTACTTTTATGTGAGCTTATGCATGGCGGTAAAGATGTCCTCGAGGGTATCGGTGCGGCAGAGTGTATGGAGAGAATTATCCTGAAGCACTTTGGCAGAAAGGTCACTGTTGAATTTACGGGTAAGACCGAGATTTCCATTGACGATGAGCAGGTCACTCAGATGGTGAAAAAGAGTGAGGAAGAGAATCTCCGCTCCAAGGGTATTGACCCCGAAACTGTCAATCATCCGAAGCCAAAAGAGCATAAAATTGTCGAGGGTATACCCCTATACCTTGAAACAGCCAAGCCTATTTACGGTAATAAGATTACAAAAAATCCCAAGCCTCTGAGTGAAATCGCTATTGACGAGGGCAGCTGTGTTGTATGGGGCGACGTTTTCGGCTTTGAAAGCAGAGAGACAAGAGACGGCAGAAGCCTTATCATTACCTTCAATATCACCGACGGTACCTATGCCTATACCTGTAAGGTTTTCGAGAAAAAAGAAGACTGCGATATTATTATGAAGAGGGTCAGAAACGGTGCTACGGTTATGCTTCGAGGCGACCTTCGTTTTGATAAATTCTCAGGTGAAAATGTAATCTCACCCAGAGCAATCTCTATGGTTGATAAGATACCCAAGACTGACGATGCACCCGAAAAGCGAGTTGAGCTTCATCTTCACAGTAAGATGTCAATGATGGACGGTGTAACCGACGCCAAGAATCTTGTCAAAAGAGCTATCGAGTGGGGTCATAAGGCTATTGCAATTACTGACCACGGTGTTGTTCAGGCATACCCGGAAGCTGTCAAGGCAGCAGGGGGTAAGATAAAGATTATATACGGTATGGAAGGCTACTTCATGGACGATACGGGGATGTCCTTTGAAGACTGGAAGAAAGCCAAGAATAAGTATTTCCATCAGATTATTCTTGCAAGAAACCTGACGGGTCTCAAGAATCTCTATGAGCTTATCACCAAGTCTAATCTCCAGTACTTTCACCGCAGACCCATTATCCCCAAAAGTGAGCTTATGCGCCACAGAGAGGGACTTATTATAGGCTCTGCCTGCGAAGCCGGTGAGCTTTACAGAGCTATTGCAGAGGGTAAAAGCGACGATGAAATCCTTAAGATAGCTTCATTCTACGATTATCTTGAAATTCAGCCCTGCGGTAACAATGAATATATGATAAGAAGTGAGAAGTTCCCGAATGTAAACTCTGTGGAGGATATTCAGAACTTCAACCGTAAGGTTATCCATATAGGTGACGCTCTGGGTAAACCCGTTGTAGCCACCTGCGACGTTCACTTCCTTGACCCGGGTGATGCCAAATACAGAGCCATACTTATGGCAGGTCAGGGCTTCCCCGATGCTGATAATCAGGCACCCCTTTATTTCAGAACGACTGATGAAATGCTCAGTGAATTCGCATATTTAGGTGAAGACACTGCAAGAGAAATCGTCATTACCAATACAAATAAAATTGCCGATATGATAGAGAAGATTATACCCATCCCTCAGGGTAACTTCCCGCCCAGCCTTGAAGGTGCAGACGAAGAGCTGACAAGACTTTGCTGGGATAAGGCAAAAGCTCTCTACGGTGACCCTGTTCCCGAGTATGTTGCAAAGCGACTCGAGAAAGAGCTTACCTCAATTATAAAGCACGGCTTCGGCGTTCTTTATATGATCGCTCAGAAGCTTGTTCATAACTCAGAACAGCACGGCTATCTTGTAGGCTCACGAGGTTCTGTTGGCTCCTCATACGTTGCCAATGCTTCGGGTATTTCCGAGGTTAACCCACTTGCTCCTCACTACCGCTGTCCCAAGTGCCGTTATAACGAATTCTTCCTCAAGGGTGAGGTGGGCTCAGGCTATGACCTGCCCCCTAAAGACTGCCCTGAGTGCGGTACTCCCATGGCAAGAGACGGCCACGATATTCCCTTTGAAACATTCCTCGGCTTCAAGGGTGACAAGAGCCCTGATATCGACCTTAACTTCTCGGGTGAATATCAGTCGAGAGCCCATAAATATACGGAGACTCTCTTCGGTGACGGTCACGTTTTCAAGGCAGGTACCATCGCCAGCGTTGCTGATAAAACAGCTTACGGCTATGTTAAAAAGTACCTTGCCGAAAGAGGTCAGGTTGTATCCAAGGCAGAAGAGGACAGACTCACTATCGGCTGTACCGGTGTAAAGAGAACAACAGGTCAGCACCCGGGCGGTATGGTTGTTGTGCCCGATGCCTTTGACTATTCGGATTTTACTCCAATTCAGCATCCTGCCGACGACAGTAAGAGCGACACCAAGACGACTCACTTCGACTTCCACGCTCTTCACGATACAATCCTTAAGCTTGATAACCTGGGTCATGATGTGCCCTCACTTTATAAGCACCTCGAGGACCTGACGGGTATACCTGCTATGGATACGGACATCTGCGACCCGAAGGTTTATGAGCTCGTTGCAAGCACTGAGCCTTTAGGTGTTACACCGGAAGATATTGACTGCCCTCTGGGTACACTGTCAATCCCCGAGATGGGTACACCTTTCGTTATACAGATGCTTCTTGATACAAAGCCCAAGAATTTCTCGGACCTTCTTCAGGTTTCAGGCCTTTCTCACGGTACCGATGTATGGCTGGGGAACGCTCAGGACCTTATCAAGGACGGTATATGTACAATTTCAGAGGTTATCGGTACACGAGATAACATTATGGTTTATCTTATGCATAAGGGCGTTGAGCCTGCTGTTGCCTTTAAGATTATGGAAATTGTCCGTAAGGGTAATGCGACGAAGCTTCTCACTCAGGAGCATATAGATACTATGAAAGAAAACGGCGTTGAGCAGTGGTACATCGATTCCTGTATGAAGATTAAATACATGTTCCCCAAGGCTCACGCGGCGGCTTATGTAAGTGCGGCGCTGAGACTCGGTTGGTATAAGATATACTATCCCCTCGAATACTATGCTGCTTTTATGACAGTACGAGGTGACGATATAGACGCTGTTACAGTCCTCAAGGGCAGACAAGCCGTCAAGGATATGATGGCTGATATCAAGAGACGGGGCAAGGAAGCTCTGCCTAAGGAGCAGAATATGTATCCTACACTTCAGGTTGTCAATGAAATGATGGCAAGAGGAGTGGAATTCCTGCCCATTGATATTTATAAATCCGATGCTCTTACTTATAAGATTGAAGACGGTAAAATCCGTATGCCCTTCGGTGCTCTCAGCGGTGTAGGTGAAAATGCTGCTCTTGCCCTTGCTAAGGCAAGAGAGGGTGTAGACGAATTTGTTTCAATTGATGACTTTGCTCAGAGAGCGGGTGCAGGCTCATCTACAGTTGAACTGCTTAAACAGGTAGGCGCTTTCGGCTCACTGCCTGAGACGAGGCAGATAAGCTTGTTTGATATGTAAATTATGAATTATGAAATGCCTGACGGCATAATGAATTGACCTTACGGTCATGAATTGGCTATGCCATGAATTGGCTATGCCATGAATTGCCTTATGGCATGAATTGAAGCTTCGCTTCATTATAAATAAAGAAAGAGGAGAAATCACTATGTCAAAGATTTTTGCCCATAGAGGCTTCAGCGGTAAATACCCTGAAAATACAATGCTTGCTTTCGAGAAAGCAGTAGAAATCGGTGTAGACGGCATCGAGCTTGATGTGCACCTTACAAAAGATAATGAGCTTGTTATTATCCACGACGAAGATATTAAGCGTACAACCAACGGTGAGGGCTTAGTCAGAGATATGACACTTGAAGAGCTTAAGAAATTCGACGCTTCCGCTACCTTTGTGGGTCAGTACGGTATCAACCCCATCCCCACTCTCAGAGAGTATTTTGAGCTTGTTAAAGATACAGGCATCATAACAAATATTGAGCTTAAGACAGGTGTTTTTGAATATCCGACTATAGAGCAAAGAACAATAGATATGGTTAGAGAGTTTGGTCTCGAGGACAAGATCATCTTCTCTTCCTTCAACCACTTTACAGTTAAACGCTGTGAGGAGATTGCTCCCGAAATCAAGCGTGGCTTCCTCACTGGTGACTGGCTCTACGGCTTCGGTAAATACACCAAGGAAAGAAATGTTCAGTGCTGTCACCCCTGGCATATTACTCTCAGTCAGGAAGTAGTTGACGAAATGCATGCAGCAGGATGTGAAATCAACACATGGACTGTAAACGAATATGAAGATATCGAAAGACTAAGTGCTATGGGTGTTGACTCACTTATAGGCAACTTCCCTGACAGAATGATAGAAAGATTGAGATAAAATGAGCGAAAAAGTAATAGTTGTCGGTGCAGGTGCGGCAGGTCTTATGGCTGCGGGTACTGCCGGCGAAAGAGGCTTCGATGTCCTCTTGATTGAAAGAAACGACAAGGTTGCAAGAAAGGTTATGATTACGGGTAAGGGTCGCTGTAATGTGACCAACAACTGCAATCTCATTAACGACCTTATTGCCAATGTGCCAACCAACGGAAGATTCCTCTACGGTGCATTTTCCAAGTTTATGCCCTCAGATACCATTGACTTTTTTGAGGATATGGGCGTGCCTCTCAAGGTTGAGCGTGGCGACAGAGTGTTCCCTGTTTCAGATAAAGCAGTTGATATTGTCGATGCCCTCAACGCCTATTCTCAGAATGCTGGCGTAAAGCGTATCAAGGGCAGAGTAACAGAGCTGATGATTGAAGAGGGCAGGGTACGCGGAGTAAAGACCGAAGACGGTGAGGGATATTCCGCCGATAAGGTTATAATCGCTACGGGCGGTAAGTCATATCCTCTTACAGGCTCAACCGGTGACGGCTATGAGCTGGCTAAGCAGGCAGGTCACACTGTTACGGAGCTTAAGCCCTCACTTGTACCTCTCAACTGTCACGAGGGCTTTTGTATGGATTTACAGGGACTGTCACTTCGTAATGTAGAAATCAGCGTTATGGATATGGATAACTATAAAGAGGTCTATAGAGACTTTGGTGAAATGCTCTTTACCCATTTCGGTGTATCGGGTCCCCTGATACTCTCGGCAAGCTCTCACATGAAGGATATGAAAGAGAGAAAGTATGAGATTCATATTGACCTGAAGCCTGCTCTGAGCTATGAACAGCTTGATAAGAGAATACAGAGAGACTTTCTCGAAAATGCCAACAAGAATTTCATCAACGCTTTAGATGCACTTCTTCCCAAGAAGATTGTGCCCATTATAGTCAAGCTCACAGGCATCAAGCCCTCGACCAAGGTTAATCAGGTAACAAAGGAAATGAGATCGAAGCTTGTGAATATCTTAAAAGACCTGAAGGTCACAGTTATGTCTTTCAGGCCTATTGAAGAGGCTATTGTTACCTCAGGCGGTGTAAGCACTAAGGAAATTGACCCGAAGACTATGGAGTCGAAGCTCCTTGAGGGACTTTACTTTGCAGGTGAGGTTATTGATGTTGACGCTTATACAGGCGGATTTAACTTGCAGATAGCATTCTCAACAGGTATGTGTGCGGCGAACAGCCTCTAAGATAATTCGGAATTCGGAATTATGAATTCGGAATTGCGACAAGCAAAGTACTGAAGGATAATTTCTACCCGCAGAGTTGATATCTAAGTGCAGAGATTATTATGAACGGTATAATTAAAAAAATGTAAGATTAAAATAGTATAAATAGAAAATATATTCGGCGGGACGAAAGTGGTTTTCGGAAAAGCCTTCAGCGCAATTCCGAATTCCGAATTCCGAATTCCGAATTTAATAGAGAAAGGAGACTCGGCGGGAAGAAGGCGGTTTTCAGAAAAGCTTTTAGCGCAATTCCGAATTCCGCATTCCGAATTCCGAATTTATCAAAATGAACATTATCAACGTTGCCATTGACGGCCCTGCAGGTGCAGGTAAAAGTACAATTTCAAGAGCTGTTGCAAAGCAGATGGGATACATCTATATCGATACAGGTGCTCTTTACAGAACAGTAGGACTCAACGCTATGAGAAAGGGTGCTGACGTGAATGACCCCAAGGCTGTTGCGGCGACTCTCACCGATGACCTTAAGGTTGAGCTTCGCTTTATCGACGGTGAACAGAGAATGTTCCTTTGCGGTGAAGACGTTTCCGATAAAATCAGAACACCCGAGGCTTCCTCGGCGGCATCAAAGGTTTCAGCAGTACCTGAGGTAAGAAAATATCTCTTTGATTTGCAGAAGGACCTTGCTAAAAGCAACAACTGCATTATGGACGGCAGAGATATCGGTACTGTTGTTCTTCCCGAAGCCAAGGTTAAAATCTTCCTCACCGCTTCACCTGAAGCAAGGGCAAAGAGAAGATATATAGAGCTTACGGAAAAAGGTATGGACGTAAATTATGATGACGTTTTAGCCGATATGATAAAGCGTGACTACGATGACTCTCACAGAGCCATTGCACCCTTAAAGCAGGCTGATGATGCAGTCCTCGCTGACACAAGTGAGCTCACATTACAGGAGTCCATCGATTTAATAATTAAGATAATTAAGGACAAAATATAAGAAAAATACTTATATTGGAGTCGGTTTAATTGCATTTTGATTACAGTAAGAATCACGACAGAAATTTCTATAAGGCGGCAGTGCCGCTTATAAAAGCTTATGCCAATGCTCATTTCAGTATAAGCTGCTACGGTAAAGAAAACATCCCCAAAGAAAAAGGCAAGCTGATTATAGCCTGCAATCATATTTCCTTTGCTGACCCTGCCGTGATTATCAGCCACTTCCCTTACAGCATACATTTTATGGCAAAGAGTGAGCTGTTTGAGAATTCTGCAACTGCTTTTCTTATGCGTAATCTTAATGCCTTCCCCGTAAGAAGAGGACTCAGCGACCGAGATGCACTGAAATACGCCTGCGGGATACTGAATGAAGACAAAATTCTCGGTATATTCCCCGAGGGCAGACGTGTACGCTCGGCTGTGCCCGAAAAAGCAAAGAGGGGAGTAGCCTTTATTGCAAGACGTACCGGTTCGGATATTCTGCCTGCTAGTCTCTATGTAGACCCTAAGGAAGATGTAATGAGACCGAAGCTGACTTTAAGATTAGGCAGGGTGCTGAAAAATTCTGAGCTTTTCTCGGGAGAATATGATAAAAGTCTCGAGCTTGAAAAGGCGTCAGATTATATTATGGAAACTATTGAAAAACTCTGGGAGAAAAAGCATGGAAATTCGTGTAGCTGAAACGGCAGGCTTTTGTTTCGGTGTAAACAGAGCCGTAAATATTCTGTATAAAATGCTTGAAGAGGGTAAAAAGGTCTGCACTCTGGGACCTATTATCCATAACCCTCAGGTTATTGAGGACCTTCAGGAAAAGGGTGTCAGGATTATTTCTGATGTGAGTGAAGTGCCCGACGGCTACGAGGTTGTAATACGTGCCCACGGTGTTACCAAGCAGACTATTGAGAGTCTCGAAAAAGCCGGAGTGGAATACACCGATGCAACCTGCCCTTATGTGCTGAAAATTCACAGAATTATCAAAGAGCAAACAAATGAAAGTGATATAGTTTTAATTGCCGGCGACGGTGAGCATCCGGAGGTAAGAGGCTTTTCCAGCCACTGCAAAGGTGAGTATTTCACCTTTAAAAATGAAGATGAACTGAAAACCATACTCGAAAATAATGATGATTTCGAAAATAGACGGATTTTCTTCCTTGCTCAGACAACTTTTTCCGTAAAAGAATGGAAAAAATGCTTAAAAATTATTGAAAAAGTATGTACAAATCCGATTTATTTTGATACAATATGTAGAGCTACCCAAGAAAGGCAGGATGAAGCAGGTTCTTTATCAAGGTGGGCAGATGTTATGCTCGTCATAGGCGGAAACTTCAGCTCCAATACTGTCAAGCTCAAAAATGTCTGCGAAGAGAACACAAGGACTTACCTTATAGAGAGGGTAGAAGACTTACAGCCTGTTGACTTTACAGGCTGCGGTAGAATTGGTATAACAGCAGGGGCATCCACACCTGCACGAATTATAAAGGAGGTTAAAGTTATTATGACAGAGAACTTTAACGAAATGCAAACAAATAAATCGAAGGAGACACAGGATCAGGAGCTTTTCTTAGCTGCAGTAGACAGCATGGATAATACAAGC
>JAZSMR010000079.1:0-17573 GCA_045535965.1 Acutalibacteraceae bacterium | reverse complement strand
TTTGGCGATAATTTTCATTAAAAATTATATATAACATTGTCTTGAGCGAAAAAATATGCTACCATAAAGATACAACAAAACAAAAAGGAGAAACCGCTATGACAGCTATACTTCATCACATTCTTTACAAATTTCTCAGCCTTATTGTATCGGCTTCAATGCTGTTCGGAGTAAATCTCGATTTACTCAAGGCTGACGACACAAACTGGAACACCAACTATCCTTACGTTTTCGTCCACGGCCTTTCAGGCTGGGGCAGCTATGACGACATCTATAAGCTTATGCCCTATTGGGGTATGTTCGGCGGCGAGCTTATGGGTTATCTCGAAGATAAGGGCTTCAAGGCTTATGCTGCTTCCGTCGCTCCCACAGACAGTGCCTGGGACAGAGCCTGCGAGCTTTATGCTCAGCTTACCGGTACAAGAGTAGACTACGGTAAGGCTCACAGCGAGAGATGCAATCACGAAAGATTCGGCGAAGATTTCACAGGCAGAGCGCTTATACCCGCTTTCAGCGAAACTGACAAAATCAATCTTCTCGGCCACTCCTTCGGCGGTGCAACAGTAAGACTTTTCGCAAGCATTATGGAAAAAGGCTCGGCTGAAGAAATTGCAGCTACACCCAAGAGTGAGCTTTCAGACTATTTCGAAGGCGGTAAGGGCGACTGGATATATTCAATAACATCTCTCGCAGCACCTCATAACGGCACTTCTGCTTACAATACCGGTGAGGGCAAAGAAGAAAAAGAGCCTGAGCCCCAAAAAGAAGAAAAGTCAAACATCATAAAAGACACCTTTGGTAACCTGTCAAACAAATTGATGAGTCAGTTTACCGGCGGTGAAAAAGATGGCAGAATCGACAGCGACTATGCGGCTTACGATATGTATATCGATAACGCCTTAGAGCTCAATAAAACAATCGTCACCTACAAAGACACCTACTACTTCTCTTTCGCCTGCACAGCAACAACCAAAAATGCAGACGGCACATACTCACCCGACAGGAAAATAATGGAGAGCATCTACTCCGCTTCTTCGGAAGAAATAGGCAGATACACCGGCGTTACCAAGGGTGGCTTCGTAATTGATGAAACCTGGATGGAAAACGACGGACTTGTAAATACAGTATCAGCTCTCGCTCCCTCAAGTGCCCCCAATGCACAATATGAGGCAGGCAATGTCCAAAAAGGCATCTGGTACACAATGCCGATTATTTACGGCGACCACATGTGTCTTCAGGGCGGTATGACAAAGATAAATGATGTTAAGAATTTCTATACTGAACACCTCAGTATGATAAACAGCTTAGAAAAGTAAATCCTTTGACAGCAAAAAATCAGGCGATTGTTTCGCCTGATTTTTTTATTGCTTCTTATATTTTTCAGCCTGAAGATTAAACATATAGGCGTAGGTGCCATTCTGTTTCATCAGCTCTTCATGACTTCCGCTTTCGATAATTTCACCGTTTTCCATAACATAGATTCTGTCTGCATTAACGGTAGTTGAAAGTCTGTGGGAAATGAATATAACCGTCTTGTGCTGTGCCGCCTCAATCATAGCCTGATTGAGGTTGTATTCTGCTATGGGATCTAAGTTTGCCGAAGGCTCGTCAAGTATAACATAGGGACAGTTCTTATAGAAGGCTCTTGCAATAGCGACCTTCTGAGATTCACCGCCGGAAAGCATTCTGCCCTCATCGTCAAATTCTCTGAGAAGCTCTGTGAATACACCCTTTTTAAGTTCTTTATCGAAACCGCTATGCTGAAGTGCTGTCTTAACCTTGTCTTCATCAAAGGAAGCATCAAGAGCTACATTTTCACCTGCACTGCAAGCAAAGAGCTGAAAATCCTGGAACACTGCGGAGAATCTGTCTCTGTGGGACTCGGCTGTTACATCCCTTATGTCCTCACCGCCGATACTGATACTGCCTCCGCTTACATCATAAAGTCTCAGAATAAGATTTGTGAGAGTTGTCTTACCTGCGCCGTTGTAGCCAACAAGAGCTATCTTTTCATAAGGCTTGATTGTAAGGTTGATATTTTTAAGAGTTGGCTTATCATTGCCGGGATATGTAAAGGACATATTCTCTATCTTTATTTCTTCAGGCTTACCGCACTCGGCAACCTTTTCGCCGTCTTTGATTTTAAAGTCGCTCTTTAAGAATTCGCGGTACTTTTCAATCATCTTTCCTCTTTCTGAGAAAATCGCAACTGCCCATACTGTCAGGAAGTTAATTGACATAGCAATGGAGGATGCACCGTTGAAGGCGGCAATGAAATCGCCTGCACTGAGGCTTTCCTTTACCAGTACGCAGTAGCCGAGATACAGCGGTAATACGAACATAAAACCGCAGACCTGAATACCGGCTTCCTGAACAAAGGAAACTGCTGATATCTTCTTCCAGTACTTTTTCTGATTGTTTATAACATCGTCAGCCGCATCGTTATATCTTGCCATCAGGAGAGGGTGAATGTCATTCATTCGCACCTCCTTGGCGTAGTCCTGAAGATAAAATATTCTTTGGAAATAGTCGCTTCGTCTGTGGTACTCGGTGTTGTCTCTTCTTCTTGCCATCTGTAAGTCACCTCTTTTATTACTGAGAGGTAAAAATACACCGATGAAAGCAAGTATAATAACAAGACAAACCGGGTCGATAGTGAGCATTACACCTGCGATAGTGAAGAAGGATATGAGATTTCCCACATAGTTTCTCACAAGACCTAAGAGGTTTGTGATATTGTCTGATGAGGACTCAATTGTGAGGATAAAGCTGTTGTAAAACTCGGGATTATCATAAGATTCAAGGTCAAGCTGTCTTGCCTTTTCATAAAGGATTTTGTTAAGTCCGTAATAGACCTTTTCCCTTGCCACGTTCCAAAAAAACTCCTGGAATATCCAGGCAAAAACTTTACTTCCGATAAGAATAACAGCTATTGCTGCCACAGCATAAAATATGCGCTTAAGATTTTCGCCCTCAGTTACAACGTCAATGATATACTTAAGACCTACAACGCTGACAAGTCTCGTGGGCAGAGTAGTCACAATACCCATAATGAATTCGCCGATAACAAGAGTAGGTGAAATTTTAAATAGCAATCCTACAAAGAAGAAAATATTGGAAAAGGTGGAGTGCTTCTGCTTTTCTTTAAGCTTATTCATTTTCTGCCGCCTCCTTTTCTCTGTTGTAGCTGGAAGCCTGCAAGGTGAACATCTCCTGATATTTGCCGTTTTGCTTCATAAGCTCCTGGTGAGAGCCCTGCTCGAGTACCCTGCCGTCTCCGATAACTATGATTCTGTCTGAAAGCACAGCACTCGAAAGACGGTGAGATATGTAAAGTACTGTCTTATTTTCTGTCACCTTTATAAGATTTTCGTACATCTTATATTCGGCAATAGGGTCGAGAGCCGATGAGGGCTCGTCAAGTACGGCAAACTCGAAATCCTTGGCAAAGAGTCTTGCTGCCGACACCTTCTGATTTTCACCGCCGGAAAGTCCTATGCCGTTTTTGTCGAATTCTCTTGTAATTACAGTGTCTGCGCCCTTGGGAAGTGCATATATCTTTTCCCATATACCGCTTTGCTTAAGTGCTTTTTCGGCAACTTGTTTTTCTTCGTCGCTGCACTCATGGCAAACAACGTTTTCATAAACAGAAACAGCAAAGTTCTTATAGTCCTGGAAAACCGCACCGAATATGTTTCTGTATGCACCCAGGTTATATTCTTTTATGTTGATGCCGTTGTAAAGTATTTCGCCTTCGGTTGTATCATAAAAGCGAAGAAGTAATTTTACAAGTGTGGACTTGCCCGCACCGTTTACACCGACCAAAGCAAGTGTTTCAGCCTTGTTAATTTTAAATGATACATCCTTCAAGGCATACTTTTCTGCCGACGGATATCTGAAAGAAACGTTTCTGAATTCAAGGCTTTCAAATTCTCCCGGCATTCTTTCGCCCGATGTGATTTTGGGCTCATAGTCAAAAAAGTCACGGAGATTCTGAAAATACAGTGCCATTCCCACGAGGGTGTCGAAGTTTCGTGCTATGTTAAGGGTTGATTCTCTTACAGCGTTTATTGACGACAGAACAACAGAAAATCCCGACACTGTAAGGGTACTTCTGTAAACAAACTGGAATGTTGCAAAAGCATAAGTGCCGATAATTGGGATAAACTCGCTGAAAAGTGAGCTTACTGTGCTGTAAATAAAGAGCTTCACGCCGTATCTTCTGAGTATCTCAACATTGGAGTCAATGGCATTTCTGAATCTTTCCATAAGAACCGAGAAGATGTTTGATGTTCGCATATCCTTTGAGAAATCCTTGAGAAAAACCGTTCTTTGTATATATGCCTTGATTCTGTTGTTGGTTGTCATTTCCAGGTCTCTTTTATAGACCAGCTTGCTTTTTGCCGTTTCAATGATAAACACAAGCACAACAGGCGCAAGGAATATAAGATAAGCCGGGTCAATAGTGGTAACGGTACCTATAACAAGAACGAGAGATACTATACAGGTAATTATACTTGCTACAGCATGGCAAACCAAGTCAAAATAGCTCCAGGCAAGAACATTGGTTGCCCTTTGGTATTTATCGTAAAACTCGGGGTTTTCGTAACATTCAACATCAAGAGTGATAGCCTTGTTGAAAATTTTGTTGTTGAGCTTCTTAAGAACGTTTTTTGTAGATGCGTGAACAACATAGCTTGATAACCAGTTAACAGCCACAAGTGCAACCGATACCCCTAAGAACATCAGCAGGGTAACGAAATAGCTCTCAAAAGAGCCTGCATTGTCCAGTATATTAAGGAGCACCTTAAGAAAGAGAATATTCTGCACAAACAGTGCAAAAATATTCGCCGCAAATCCGTTGACAATATAGCCCAGCAGCAGCTTCTTGTCGCACTCCCAGACCAATTTCAAAGCGTAAATGATATTCTTGAAAACGGGTACTTTAATGTCCGGGTCTCTGGGGGGTCGTCTCAAATTTATCACCTCAATTTATAAAACGCACATTAAAATCAATGGTATCACAACGGGCTTTTTTTGTCAATAAAAAATAAAACGGTAGAGTCTGTATAAAATTAAAAGGAAGAGTCTGTACCCTTCCTTTTGTAAACACTTATGCGTTTTCGTCTATATATTTTACAATGTCACCGACAGTAACAAGCTTCATAAGCTCTCTGTCGGGAATTTCTATTCCGAAATGTTCTTCAATTTCGCAGATAAGGCCAAAAATCTCGAAGGAATTCATAACCATATCAACTGATAAAACAGTTTCTTCGCTGAAGCCCTCTACATCATTACCTGTGTACTCTACAAAAATATTTTTGAGTTGTTCGATTGTGCTCATAGCAATCTTCCTTTCTTCTTGTTAATTTTAATATAGTAGTAGATTAAATATTATCAATTCGTACTGCCCCAGTCTGATTACTCAGGTTTTGCAGCATCTTTCTTGCCAAACTTCATTTTCTTTTCTTCGGAAAGCTTATTGAAAATTTCCTCTGTTGCAAGAGCTATCTTCGTTACCTTTACATTCTTGTCTTCAGGGAAAATATACCATGTGTCGTCGGTTGTATTGAGGTTAATGCAGTCACGGTCCCAACCGAAGCGGTATTTGTATTCAACATGGCAGGCATACTGCTGAAGAGCGGGAATCTCCATCCTGAAATCTACGCCGTCATATTCGCGTACGCCGTGAAGCTTAAAGCCCTCTGCATTGTGCACAAGGTGGCCTTCACCCATATAGATAAAGCCTTTTGCGTTAGGAAGATCGTTAACCTTAACATCACACTCTGTATGATATGTGCCGGCATATACTTCCTTCTTGACTTCTTCACGTTCCCATCTGTACCAGTCTGAGGGGAATTTGAATTCGGTTTCGCCCTTGTCAGCCTCAAGCTCACCGTAGTAGTTAAGAGTCCAGCTTTTACCGCATTCTTCGCAAAAAATCTGCGCACCCTTTGAACCCATCTTTGTTTCACAGCCACAAGCAGGACACTTGTAAAGAACATTGTTAAGTCCTTCAGCACGGGTCTTACGTTTGAGCTTTATTCTGTTTTCGCTCTGCCATCTCCAGTCGTCATGGTCAAGAGCTTCCATCATCTTTGAGTGAATTTCCTGAACTGATAACTCCTTAACCTCTTCAGCTGTAAGAAGCTGTGTCATATCGGCAGCCGACTTGAGAAGAAGGCGGTGAGACTTCATATTCCAATAAGGGTTGTAAATGTGATGACCCTTCATCTTGATTGTTACAACGGGTACTCCGAGGAACTTAATAAGCTGACTTACAGATTCGGGTATAACCTCGGTAATACCGCAAAGGGAATAACGTGCTTCCGCATAAAGTCCGTACAACTGGCCATTCTTTACAACCTTACGGCCGATACGGATAAGACTCATATCCGGTGCGAATTTTCTTGTGGGGATGATGCCGATTCTTCTTGAAATCCATTCTCTTCCGATAAAGTCATCAACAGCACCGGGGAAGTGACCTCTGTGAGGTTTTATAAGAGAACTCATAATATAGAAATCATAGAATGAGTTGTGGTTGCAGACAAGAACATAAGGCGGCTTAACGCCCTTCATATTAGTTTTCTTGACATCTACGCGACGAATCCATTTTCTTAAGGTTGTGCCAATCCAGATAATCCAGACCAGATACCACACCTGACCCTTAGGCTCCTGATTCATATCAAACTTTTTTGTTGCAGGAGGACCTTGCCATATACGATTGCCAATTTTTTTATAATTTTTCACGGTGTATTAACCTCCGATTATAAAATCTCTAACGGTGTTAATTATACCAAAAAACACCTTTTTTTTCAACTAAAAAAAATAAAATTCATTATTCACCCTCATAAAACGGCAAATTAGACAAAATATGTATCATTGCACTGTATATTTTCAATCAAAAACGCCTTTTTACGTGTAATATGTGTGAAAAAAATAAAAACAAAAACAGACCCGGGAGCATAACCCGAGTCCGTAAACCTTTGATAATTCAATTAAACAAATAAAACTTATGCGAAATTTCTAAGGAAAAGAATTAACTTTCCGAACCAAAGCCGAAGCTGTTCGATGATGTAGTTGAAGAAATTTATTGTGTTTTCACCGAGAATATCTTCTGCAGCATCGCCAAGCATACCGCCGGCTGTAGCCACTTCTGCACCCATGCAAGCCTTGAAAGTAACTTCTGTAATACCGTCACCTTTGCTGATTTTGGGGAGTGCTTTTGAATATATGGTACCGTCACCGTATCCGACTGCTTCCCAACCTTCGATATAGTACTTGTAGCCGCCGCTGATATATGTTTCTTTAGGAGCCTTTGATGTGTAGTCTTCGTCATATTGAACGTAGATTACCTTTGTTTTCGGGATAGGAAGACCGTTTTTGTCGGGACCGTCGTAAGTGAAAGTAATCTTAACGGGTCCTTCAGCTTCGTCCGCTGCGAATGTTGCTACAGCAGTTACTGAGAAAATCATAATCACAGCAAGGATAAGCGAAATAATTTTTTTCATAAATTGAACCTCCGTGTTCATTTTTTTAATCCTTTATACAAGATCACTTTTATTGTATAGCAATCGACATGCTTTGTCAATGTTATCCGGGTGATAAATTTGTTAACATTTTTTAATGGCAAAAATCGGGGCTGCCTCTGCAGTCCCGATTGCCGTTATTGATAATTTGTCTTAATTGTCAAATCTGAAGATTTCAGCGAAGTATTCGAATATGAGATTGATACGTTCAAATATTGATGCGATGAAACTCCAGAAGGTCTGATTTTCGGAAATATTCTCTTCGCTGTAGGTAGCTGTGTATGTAACATCCACTCTTGCGCTGGGAAGTGTATTCTTATAATAAACTTCACCGTCATCGCTTGAAGTCCAGCCAATGAAAGTATATTTTGTTGTTTCGGTGCTTTCCTTTACAGGGTTTTCGGGAGCATAGGGAGTCAGAATAGTATCGACTTTAACCTGAACTGTATCGATTGTTCTGCCGTCGCTGTCAACAAAAGAGATTGTTACAAGATCTTCTGCTGCGAATGTTGCAACTGTAAACATTGAAAAAGCAACAAGAAGAGAAAGAATTAAAGCTAATGTTTTTTTCATAGGAAATTTCCTCCGTTTCGATTATTAATGTATCATAGAAGATACTCAGATAGGTTAATTATAATTCAAAAATGTCTGTTTGTCAACATTTTCTTTTAAAAGATGTTTTTACCGAAAAAAGTCGCCCACATTAAAGTGAGCGACCTCAGGAATCAATACTGTCTTGAAAGCATATTTTCAGCTTCTGCTTTTGTAATTTTACCTACATTGCAGTCTGCCATAATCTGCACATCCTTGTCGTTGAGCTTATAGAAATTCCAGATAACAAGTGCAATAACAAGACCGATTATGGGCACTACATTGTATGTGAACCACAGACCGTCAAGAGCTTCTGTTGTCTGCTGACTGATTGCATCAATTGCCGCAAGACCTTCAAAGCTGTCCACGCCCTCAAAGGTCTTGAAGCCGAAGAAGCCGAGAAGTGCGAGACCAAGTGAACCGGAAACAGCAGCTGCAAGCTTAACTGCAAAGGTCTGAATGGCAAAAGTGATACCCTTTGCCTCTGTGCCTGTTGTATACTGACCGTATTCCGCACAGTCAGGTGTGAATGTAAATGCGAGAACACCAATGATACCAAGAGGAATTGCACGGAGCATATAAGTGAGAACAAACAGGATAAAGCTGTGTTTTGTGGGTATAACAAGCACAGAAAGAAGAATAGTTGCGATGGTACAGATTTTGAAGAGCTTTGTCTTATCCATCTTTCTGATGATTTTCGGCACGAGAAGAGCCATAAAGAGCTGAGGAAGAGCTGCAACAGTACCCGTAACAAGAGAAGCGAGAGAGTTATTGAAAATATAGTAAGCAGTAATCATGTGAAGTGCATTATATGTCTGTGCACCTGAATAGAAGATGTAGCCTACATAGTAGATGAGAAGATATTTGTTGCTGACAACATATTTGAGCATTCTTCTGACAGTGAACTGTTCTTCGCCGGTGCTTTTGTTTCTTTCCTGACACTTATAGCAAACCGGGAACATTGTAGCCGTAGCCACAACAGCAACGATAATTGATACCCAACCGTAGCTGAGGCCGACGAATTCACTGATAAGCACTGATACAAGAACAGTGGTAAGGGCTGAACCGATACCGCCGGTAATGCCCTTAAGGGAAAGAACAGTATTTCTTTCTTCGACGTTGCTCGTCATTGAAGTGATAATACCGAAAGCGGGTACGTCGCAGATAGTGTAAGCCGTATCCCAGATAATATAAGCAATGGCAAACCAGATAAGCTTAACGGTTTCGTCTGCCGCACTGGGAATAATGAAAATTGCTATAGTAGAAATCGGTGTCAGGGCACAGGCTATCTTTAGCCAAGGAATATACTTCTTTCCGCTTTTGAATTTGATTTTATCAAAAATAACGCCGAAAATAGCATCGTTTACAGCATCCCATACCTTAACTACAAGCATTACTGCCGCAGATTTAACCGGGTCGATACCAATAAGAAGCAGGAATGTTGCAAGATATGCTGCAATCATATTGTAAATCATATTCTGTCCGAAGAAATACAGATAATAGCTCTTTCTTTCGGGTTTAGTCGTCTGCCACAGCGGATTCTGAGGCTTTGCGCTGATTTTGCTCATATACTTTTCTCCTTTTTTGAAACTTTCATAGTGTCATCGTTTCATTTTATGATAAATTAATTTTAACACTACAAAGCTTTTAAGTCAACATTTACAGATAAAACTTTTGCCTATACGGGAGAATAATATAGAATAACGGGGCAATAATAAGCATAAGATTAAATACAACTACAACCCAAAGGAGACTTTTCTATGAAAAAATTTCTTCCAATAGTACTTGTTCTTGCTTTAGCTGTAATGGTTATCAGCTTTGCGGCCTGCGGTAACGATACTGTTGACGACACTCTTACATCAATGAGCAACGAGCTTACCACTATTATGGACGACGCAACAACTCTCGGCGATGAGCTCGAAGAAGATATGACAGATATGAGTGATGATCTAACCGGTGACTCGACCTCTGAAAACGATTTAACTGACGAAAATATGTCGGGCTCATCGGACTCTGCCGAAGAAAACACCTCGGCAAATACCAACAACTAAATTTTTTGGCGGTAAGGTTAATTCCTACCGCCTTTTGTTCTATAGTTAGCTCTGATAATGTTTACTCTCTTCTTTGTGAAAATACACAACCGCAATAATCCTGTCTGTAAAGTCCGTGTTCTCTCGACAGCTCCGTAGAGCGTTTATATCCGTTCTTCTTTTTGAAGTCCGAGGGCAGGTGCTTCACAGAATAAGCTTCACCCACATCTTCGCCTATTTCGTTGATTTTATCAGCACGCTTAAGCGGGCTGATTGACAATGTGGTGGCGAAGTAATCAAACCCCATTTCCTTTGCGAGCTTTGCCGTGTTTTCAAGGCGCAGACGATAGCATTTAAAACACCTTTCTCCACCCTCTTTTTCTGTTTCAAGACCCTTTACACAGTCGTAAAACTCCTTCGGATCAAACTTACCCTCAAGGAAAGTAACTTTGTTTTTGAAAGTCATTTCGCTGATAAGACGCTTTGTTTCTTCCGTGCGAAGGGAGTATTCGCTTTCGGGATAGATGTTGGGATTATAGTAGTACAGTGTTATCCTGAAATAATTTGAAAGGTACTCGAGACAGTAGCTGCTGCAAGGTGCACAGCAGGCGTGAAGAAGAAGTGTCGGCACTTCACCCTCAGGTATGTTTTCTATTAACTTATCCAGTTCTTTCTGATAGTTGCGCATATTATCACCTACATAAGCACTCAATTTATTCGGCGGGCACAAACTTACCGTTTGCACCAAGCTCACCCGGATACAACCGGAGCGAAGCGACCCGCAATTATTCATTAAAATAAGGGCTGACCTGCAGCCCTTATTTTTTTATCAGTCGTTATTTTCGTCTTCAATCTTGTCAATTACATCCTGAGGGATGGCCTCACCGTGTTTAACGAACATTAGAAGTCCTACGCAGATAACAAATGCTATCGGGCTGTAATAGAACAGTGACATATAGGTGCCGCTGACCATTGCAACCATTCCGTAAACGATGGGTGAAGCAATCTGAGCCGAGAATGTAGCTGTGTAATAGTAGCCTGTAAATGTACCGACCTTATCAATACCGCCAATTTCGAGTACGAGAGGCAGAGTGTTAACAGTGATGAACATATTAGCAAAGCCTGCAAGAATAAGCACGGGGTAGATGAGGATTTTAAGAATCTTAGTCTTTGCGTCTACTTCTTCCTGGATATTGGCAAGAGCCGCTGCATAATCGCCCTCAGCAACTTCCTTGCCTAAAACATTGTTGCTTGTTGCAACAAGATTATCGAGGGTGAATGTACCGCCTGATGATTCAACGAGTGCATCTGTAACCTTTGCATAAACACTGCTCTCGTCCATAGTTTCAAGGTATTCGACATAGCCTGAAATTGTAAGAGGTTCATATTCGCCTGTGTAATCTGTGAGACCTGCCTTGTGAGCTTCGCTGAGTTCGGTGTTTACTGTTGTGACAGCTGAATCAACATTAGCATAGAGTTTGTTAGCCTGAATATATTTGCCTACTGAGATACCGCTTGAGCTTACCATAATTGCAAATATAAGGAAGAACACGAGGAATGCTGTGATAAACACTGTAAGACCTGCAAGGATAGTCTTCTTTCTGCCTATCTTTCTGCCGAGCTTACCTGCGGGAATTGCTGCGATTGCTGAGCAAACTGCGAAGATAGCCATAATGATTGTTGCCTCTGCTGTTGCCATGTGAAGAATTTCCTGAGCAAACAGTGAGAAGAAAGTTGTAATTGCATTAGTACCGCAGAAGAGGAAGAAAAGAGCACCGAGCATAAATATCAGGCTCTTTCTTTCGCCCTTTGAAAGCTTGGCAGCTTTTCTTGCAGCCTTTTCAGCTTTCTTAGCTTCTTTTTCAGCCTTTCTTTGAGCTGCGGCATCAAGAGCCTGGTTCTTTTCAGCCTTAACCTGAATGCGGCTGTCCTGTTCTTTAACGAAGAACAGAAGCACAAGAGCGCCTGCAATCATGACAACTGAGCCGATAATGAACACAACGGGATATGTCTGGCTTTCGTCTGTTGCCTTGCCGAAAAGAAGAGTATAGATGAGAGTTGCAACAGTACCTGCAATCATACCTACAAAAGAGCCTACACCGCCCATAAGGTTGATGATAGCGTTACCTTCACTTCTGAGCTCCGGAGGAGTAAGGTCCGGCATAAGAGCAACAACAGGAGCTCTCCAGAGTGACATAGTGAAAACGAAAAGAATGATGCAAGCCATTGTTGCGGGGAGACTTCCTGTGCCAAGAGCAACAAATGGAATAAGCGCGAAGAGCAAAGCTGATACGGGAGCACCGAAAACGATAAAGGGACGGCGCTTACCGAGCTTCGAATGGCAGTTGTCGGAAAGCTTTCCGAAGGTCGGCTGGAAAATAACACCGAAGATATTATCAAAGGTCATAATAATACCTATGAAAAGCGGTACCAGTGAAATGCTCGTTCCGAAACCAACATCTTCACCCTGTGAACGTGCAAATTCTGCAAGGAAGGGAAGAGCTTCGTTGAGCCTTGCACTTAAGGTTGTTACAAATGCCGATTCAGTGAGAAGCTTATTTAAAATCTTTGTGATGTATGGGTCGTATATAGCCCATGCAATTGATGAAGCCATAAAACCGAAACCGGTGAGTATGGTGAGTTTGACATTAAGCTTTTGTTTTTTTTGTTCTGCCATGTCACTACCCCTTTCTTTTTACTAAAAATAATGCTGAAATCTTCAGTCCTACCTATTATAGCTTTTTTGTACAGGAATTTCAACGGTTATTTCAAAATTGTCATAGTATATTTTATATGGTACAAAAAGACTTTCTTTGTTTATTGACTGAAAAAAATCTTTGTGCTAAAATTCTCTTGTATCAAAGTTCGGAAAAGGAGAAGATGAAGCTATGAAAAATTTTTTCACATCCCTTACGGTTTTTATCCTGATTGTCTCACTGTCTTTCAGCTCCCTTGCAGTCGTTGGCACAGTACTCAACGAAAGAGAACTCTTCGTTGCACCAAAAGCTGAAAGGGTAATGTTCGATTTTCTTGACAGTATGGTAAACGGTCTTGTAAAAGGTATCGCCTCACTTATACCCACACCAAAAAGTTGGAAAGACAAAGACAGTCCCGACGGGTTTATGCCGGGTACAGGAGAATTTATCACTACCCCCGAAGAAAATGCTGCATGGAGTCTGGGATATGATTCGAGAAGCCTCCTGCCTGAAAATAAAAATGACGTTATAGGCAAGTACTATGTTGCCGGTACTATCAGCACGTCAGACAAATATGCTACCTCGGTTGAAGATGATCTTCTGGTGAGAACAGTTGCAATCAGCGATGGTGCAAACAGACCGACAGCTGTTTTCTGTGTTATTGACAGCTACGGAATGTCCCTTCAAGATGTGCGTGAAATCAGGGTCAGGCTTGCCGATTGGGCAAAGGCAAACAATGTGGGCAGTATAACTGTCAGCGTCCTTCATCAGCACAGCGCCATTGACACCTTCGGTATGAACGGCAACATCTGGCAGATGGCTCTGCTTAATCCATTATATACTGCTTTCGGTGCCAAAACCTCAAACGGCAAGAGTCCAGAATATATGGAAAACCTTTACACAAAATGTACAGAATCTATTAAAGCTGCTGCAAACAATATGTCTGAGGGTAAACTCTATTTCGGTACTGCAAGTGCCGCAAAATATCTATACGATAAGCGTCAGCCCTACATAAACGATCCCAACTTTAACCGACTTCGCTTTGTGCCAAAAGACGGCTCAAAGGAAACCTGGATTGTCACTACAGCTATTCACTGTGTAGGCAACGGTGCAGCGGGTACCGTTGTAACCGGCGACTACCCCTATTATGCCGAGAAAGTTATAAACAATTACGGTGCCAATGTAATGTTTGTTTTAGGTGCTGAAGAGTGCAACAATCAGAACAGAGGAAGAGACTCCGTTACGAATTATGATGAAAATGCCTCCCGTATTGAAACAACAAAGGGATTCGGTGACTCCCTTGGCAAAGCAATAACAGCTATCAGCAACGATAAAGAAATTATTCCCCTCCTTAACATAAAATATAAGGAAATCTATCTTCCCGTTGACAACAGTGTGCTTCTTTTCGCAGCAAAAGCCGGTGTATTCGAAAACATCGTCAGAAAGATAGACGGCAAGTGGAATGTAGTGACAGAAATCGGATATATGGAAATAGGCGAAGATATAGCTTTCGCAATCATACCCGGTGAGCTCGCTCCTGAAATAGCTTACGGCGGCTGTCTGACTGCTGAGTATTCATGGTCGGGGGAAGATTGGGCGTACCCATCATTACAGGATATAACAGGAAATAGAGAGCTCTACATATTAGGACTTGCTAATGATCAGGTAGGTTACATCGTCCCGGATAACGACTATATGTCAATGTTGCACGAAGACAGTAAAAGCATCGAGTTTGTATCTCTCGGCAAAAACACAGCTTCAAGAATCGTTGAAGAGTATGGCAATCTCGTAAACAACAAATAAACCTTTTGGCGGTAAAGAAAACTCTTTGCCGCCTGTTTTATTATACAATTTTCTTTACACGGTAAGTGCACAGGGGCTCCGTGAAATCGTTAAGACGATTTCCGAGGGATGCCACCGGCGTCCCTCGCGCCGAATTCATTCGGTAACGGAGCCCCGCAACCTTTCCGTTACAGCCACTTTAAAAGCTGTTTTTATACACACTAACCAAAAAATAGTGCATAAAATTAGTTAATAATCCGTTGTATTTTTGTTTAATTTATGATAAAATAGCAGTGTTAACCTCAAATAATAGTTTATTCAGAGGTATATTAATTTTTAGGGATCTTGTAAAAACGGGGTCTTAGGAGGTATTGGAATTGAAATCTTATTCAGTAAACAACATCAGAAACATCGCAATTGCGGGACATACAGGTAAAGGTAAGACAGCACTTGCAGAAGCAATGTTCTATGTTGCAGGTGTAACAGACAGACTCGGCCGTGTTATTGACGGCAATACAATAATGGACTACGATGCAGAAGAAAAGAAGCGCAAGTGCTCAATCTCAGCTGCAACAGCATCCTTAGAGTGGAGAGACACCAAGATTAACATTCTTGATGCCCCCGGTAAGTTCGATTTCGCCGGCGGTATGGCTGAATCAATGCGCGCTGCTGACTGTGCACTTATCGTAACATCAGCTTCTTCAGGTATCGACGTTGGTCTTGAAAAGGCTATCAAGGCTGCCGATGCAAGAAACATCGCAAAATTCTTTGCTATCACAAAGGTTGACGGTGAACACAGAGACTTCTATAAAACATTCGAAACCTTAAAAGCTCATCTGGGCACAAAGCTCTGCCCCGTTGTTGTTCCTTATATGAACGGCGGCGTTTGCGAGGCTTTCGTAAACCTTTGCTCAAATAAGGCTTTCAAATATCCCAACGGCCGTCCCGTTGAAATAGAAATCCCCTCAGACGACAATATTATCGCAATGAGAGCAGCTCTTGAAGAAGCTGTTGCTACAGTTGACGAAGAGCTTATGGAAAAATTCTTCGATGGCGAACCCCTTACCAAGGAAGAAATCATCAAGGGTCTTACAAAGGGCGTTGAAACCGGTGAAATTTATCCTGTATACGCACTTTCAGCAACTAAAGTTGACGGTTGTGATATGCTCCTCGATGCTATCGTATACTCAGCACCCTCACCCGATAAAGCTAAGCCTGAAATTGCTAAGAACGCAGACGGTGACGATGTCGAAATCGTATGCTCAGAAAAAGAAGATCTTGCAGCTCTTTGCTTCAAGACAATCTCTGACCCCTTCGTTGGTAAGATGTCATTTGTAAAGGTACTCGCAGGTAAGATCACTCACGATACACCTTGCTACAACTCAAGAACAGGTGAAACTCAGAAAATGGGTAAGCTCGTTGCTGTTAAGGGCATCAAGCAGGAAGATGTTGCTTCCATCGATCTCGGTGACATCGGCGTTATCACAAAGCTTCAGGACGTTCAGACAGGCGATACTCTTTGCAGTCCCAAGAATCCCATTACGCTTGCAGGTGTTGACTTCCCTGCTCCCTCACTTTCAATGGCTGTTATAGTTAAGAAGAAGGGCGAAGAAGAAAAAGTTGCCGCCGGTCTTCGTAAGATAATGGATGAAGATCCCACAATCAAGTTCGGAACAAATGAAGAGACTAAGGAAATGGTGCTTTCCGGTCTTGGCGAACAGCATCTCGATATCGTTGTTTCCAAGCTTAAGACAAAATACGGCGTAGAAATCGACCTTCGCATTCCCAAGGTTGCATATAGAGAAACCATACGCAAGACCTGCCAGGTACAGGGCCGTCATAAGAAGCAGTCCGGTGGTTCAGGTCAGTTCGGTGACGTTTGGGTACGCTTCGAACCCCACACAGAAGATCATCTTATCTTCGAAACAGAAGTTGTCGGCGGCTCAGTTCCCAAGAACTTCTTCCCCGCAGTTGAAAAGGGTCTTCAGGAAGCTATCCTTAAAGGACCGCTTGCAGGTTATCCCGTTGTTGGTCTTAAGGCTGTTCTTTATGACGGTTCGTACCATCCCGTTGACTCAAACGAAATGGCATTCAAGACCGCAGCTAAGATTGCATTCAAGAACGGTATGGCTCAGGCAAGCCCCGTCATTCTCGAGCCCATCGGTGAACTCAAGGTTTATATGCCCGACATCAATCTCGGTGATATCATGGGTGATATTACAAAGCGTCGCGGCCGCGTGCTCGGCATGGGCGCTGCTGATGAACCTATGATGCAGGAACTCGTTGCTGAAGTACCAATGGCTGAAATGGGTGACTTCTCAACAACACTTCGTTCAGTAACAGCAGGCAGAGGCTACTTCTCACTTGAGTTCGCAAGATATGAAGACGCTCCTATGAATGTTGCTCAGAAGGTTATCGAAGACGCTAAGAAAGACGCTGAAGAATAATCCAATACAAAATTTTCTCCCCGCCAAAAGGCGGGGATTTTTTTGCAGTGCTCAAATAAACAACCGCGGTGGCTCCGTCGCCGTGAACGGCGCGAGAGTGCCTTAAGGGCACTCTCGGAAATCGCCCGAAGCGATTTCACGGAGCCACACGTTCCTATTTCCTCAACCTTATGGAAATCGTCAGTGACGAGATAAGTTAGGAGTGAGGAGTTAGGAGTTGCTGACGCACTTTGGCATTATAAAAACCTTGCCCGCTGCGGAAACAACAGACGCAGGCGGGCAGAAGCTTTATAAAAAGCAACTGAGTCAGGGAATTATAGTAAGCAATAAAAAAGCAGATGTTAAGGCGCTTCGTAGTCTGTTGTTGAAGGCGTACTAAAGGTATATTTAAAAAGGAAGAGGTAGTGTCAACAAAAAAAGAGTGCTTTGCTTATTACGCAAGTAACAAGGTTCTTGAGTGCACAGCACGAAAGGTTCTTACTTTGTCACTCCGGACAA
>JAZSMR010000034.1:0-4234 GCA_045535965.1 Acutalibacteraceae bacterium | reverse complement strand
AATATGACATTTGAGAATTGGTCAAGTGATGTTAGGACGTATAAGATCTACAACCTGCTTGTGGCTATTTTCGCTGTAACATTTATGGTCATACTAACAGTAGTAACCTTTACGATGCTTCTGATTCAGCTTGTCATTAAGACAAGATTAAGCCTTTCGACATATACGCTTTATCGGATCAACGGCTTGAGTTTCCGAAAACTGATAGCATCTTTGCTCCTCCAGTTAGTAGCGGCTTTTACCATCGGAACTATATTATCAGCACCAATGACATGGCTGATAATAAAAATAGGATTTAATATTTCAAGTACAATAACGTATTACTTTACGCAAAGTGATTATCTGTTCGTTGTCCTGAGTGTGTTTGTGCTTATGGTTGTTTCGTTTATTCCGAGTTTAGTCATACTGTATAAGCGAAAGGACAACATCTTGATAGATTAAGTTTTTTGTGCAAGATGATTTATATGCAAGAAAACAGGTGGTCTTTTGAACCACCTGTTTTCTGTTTTTAGTTAAAAATTAATTCTTCACACACAATCTCTCTTGCTCGTTGCTGAATGTTTTCCATTCGCTGTATCCATTCCCATTGGTCTTGTTCTTTTAATTCTTCGGTGACACCTTCCTTTACTTTCATCTGCTCAACAAGATTATCAAACATATCACGAGCTTGGTCGTCCATGTCGGCAAAGTAAGAATGCAATTTACCACTCATAAGCATTGAATCAAATACGTGTCTTTTGTTTTTCTTGAGATAATCTTCATGCATTCTCCCCCACCTACCGATTGGTCGGTTGTCTTCAGGCTCCTCGTCATCACCAGCGATGAAATAATAATCGCCTATCAGTTCATACTTTATGCCTGTTCTTTCGTCTGTCTTGTACTTGGGTAAATTCATAATTTTGTCCTCGTCTTTCTTAATTTTTATCAATACAGAGCTGTTCTAAAAGCCATTTAAAACAGCTCCGTACTTTTCATTTTATCGTTCCTTGCCGCTACGATTACGAGCCCTGCGACTTTCTCTTTCAAGCTCCGTCGCTTTATCAACGAGCTTGTCAACCTTTTCATCACCGAAAACTTTTTGAAGCAGTCTGAACTTAAGTACATCTCCGACGAGCTCTTGATTTTCTTCACGAAGGTAACTGTTATCCTCATACAGTTCATTAACCTTTCTTTTATCAAGGCCTGCTCCTATCTTCATACCGAACACTCGGGATTGAAGCTCCATACACTGCTTTGCCAATCCTTTTACAAGACCAATCAACTTATTAAAAAGAGGCTCAATGAATTTCGTCTTGTAGGTTTTAGCAGTCATCAGTGGCGGAGGGTCTGGCAATTTAAATTCATCCTGCTCATAGAAATCTTCTGTCAGTTCATCAATTTTTACTTCGTACTTTGTGAGTGTTTCATATTTTGCTGTCAGCTCTTCGACCTTGACATTGAGTTCCTCTGTCTGTTGTGTGAGTTCTTCAACCTCTTGCTTACGCATTTTCTTTTCGTAATCATAAACTGACAAATGCTTTTCGTGTGTCCCCTTCTTCTCCCACTGAACGCTGTGACGCTTCATTACTTCTTCGAGAACTTTCTTTTCGCTTTCAACCCACAAGCTCCATTCTGTTTCTTGCCGTGACTTACCGATGAAGCCTTGATTTGCGAGAGCTTGCTTTAGCGACACTCTTGTATCAAGTCCACGCTTGCTTTCAGTAGTGAACGGTACAAAGTCAATGTGCAGGTGCGGAGTTGCTTCGTCCATATGAAGGTGAGCAGAGAAAACATACAAGTATGGATTTCGTTTCTGAAACTCACGGTAGTACTCGTCGAGTATTCTTTCAGCAAGCTCACCCTCGGGAGTTTTTGAGTTGGTGTCTTCGTGATTGCCGATCTGAATTATGATTTCGTGAAAAAGTTTTTCCTGTCTGCCTGTTCTGATTTTCTCGTAGTAGTTTTCGATTCTTCTGTCGGCTCGTTTTTGTTTTTCGTTGTATGTTTCAAGTGCATAGTCAAACAAATAGTGATACACCTCTTTTATATCTATGTTGCAGTACTCGGTGTTCAGATGAGTTCTTTCCGGGTCTGTGTTCTTCGCATTGAACTCTCTGCTGTTATGATTGACCGAGCCTTTGCCTACCATTACGCTTATCGTTCTTCTTATAGAACCACCTTACCTTTCGTCTTTTATAATCTACAAACCTTATAAAGAGTTCTGTTACTCTTGTCAAGAGTAACGCAAAAGCACTTTTGACTACTTGAGTATTCAAAAGATGCTGTTGCGCCCTACGGGGTCAGAAAACCGCATATTTATTTCCATCAATATGCAGTTTTCCGTGTCAACCGTGACGACCGTGACGACCTTTGTGGTAGTGGCGAATAAGTTGTCACGGTTGACACACAGAATTACGCATCAGGCGGAATCGAGTTGAAACTATTTCCCCTTCTGCTGTTACTGTTAAAGATATCAGCCGACAGATTTGAGTTGTTATCTATTACACTTTTAAGCTGTTCAAGCAATGCCTTGCACTCGTCTATCGCAT
The DNA here is from genome assembly GCA_045535965.1 of Acutalibacteraceae bacterium. Lineage (GTDB taxonomy): Bacteria > Bacillota > Clostridia > Oscillospirales > Acutalibacteraceae > UBA6857. The sequence goes on along the minus strand of JAZSMR010000034.1, from coordinate 1,706 downwards.
CATCCAACGAGTCTTCGTCTTTTATATTTTCAAGTGCAATCCTTAACTTTTTCATCTCTAAACTCAACCTGTCACTCTGATATTTGCCTACTGAGATGCATATTTTTTGATGCAGCAATGACTCAATAAAATACTCCCCTTTCGGCATACCTGCGATTTTAATTCTCGCTTGAATCTGTTGGTTTTCTTCAGGTGTAACATAAAAGCTTATTGTTTTACTTCTTACCCTTTTCTCGTCTTTCCTAGCCATTTTAAAATTCCTCCTGATAAAGTTTTTGAAGTTTGTCCGAAAGTGTTCTTTGTTTATTGGGATAAAGATGAGCGTAAGTGTTAAGTGTTGTTTCTACTCTTTCATGTCCTAATCGGTCTGCAACCTCCAATGGTGTTATTCCCATCTCGAAGAGCAATGCACAGTGAGAATGTCTTATGTCGTGAATCCTTATACGTTTGACACCACTGTTTTTAATACCTCTCTGCATTTCCTTTTCGAGAAAACTCTTTGTCATATTAAAGAGTCTGTCTGTGCTTTCCAAGCAGTATATACGATTCATATAATCCTTTATATCTGCCAGTAAGAAATCAGGAACTGTAATTACTCTGTTGCTCTTGGGCGTTTTCGGTGGAGTCACCACGTCTTTACCGCCTAACCGTTGATAAGATTTTGAAACGCTTATTGTACGTTCTTCAAAGTTAATATCAGCAGGCGTCAGCGCAAGCAACTCCCCTACTCTTATCCCCGTCCAAAACAAAGTCATAAAAGCAACATACGACTTTTGCTTATCCATCACTCCGTCAATAAACTCAGAGAACTCTTCCTTGGTCCAGAACTTCATTTCATCAGCAGAGTTTTTACCCATACTTCCGGCCTTCGTGCAAGGATTACTTTTCAAATCGTAATATCTTACGGCGAAATTAAATATTGCCGTCAACTGATTGTTTATAGTCCTGAGATAAGTTTGTGAGTATCCTTGCGATATCAGCTCATTCTGCCATTTTCTTACGTCGGCAGGTGTTATCTTATTAACACTCTTCTTGCCGAAGAACGGTAGTATTTTCAGGTCGATAATATACTTTTTGGTATTCATTGTATTCTCACGAATTCTCGGCTTCATGTCTTCATAATACAGTTTGATAAATTCCTCAAACTTCATATTAAAATCCGCCTGTTGCGATTGCAGAAAGTTTCTAAGCCATTCTTCTGCTTCTCTCTTTGTATCAAATCCCCTTTTGGTAGATTTTCTTCTTATTCCTTGCCAATCTGTGTATCTATATTGAATGAGCCACTTTCCTGTCTTTACATCTTTTTGGGCTTTCATGTTTTAACCTCCTTACGCACTGTAACCAAACCAGCGCTTTTCAAAATAACCCATGGGAACTTTACCGGCAATCACAATGTAGCCGTCTTTTTTCAGTTCCTGATTCAGACTTCTTATAATCTTATAAGCATGTCCGAGAGATACACCAAGCATTTCTGCCATTTCCGGTGCTGTGATATAGATTTTGTTTTCTGTTGTCATTTGTTCACCTCCTTATTATATTGTGTAGTCTACTCGCTACATTTACTATTATAGCGACATCGCTACATTTTGTCAAGAGGTGATTTTATTGTTTACATTTAGTTCATATTCAACGATTTTAATCAAAAGTATAGACTTTTGACTTTCTTTGATATATAATAAGTAGTGACCTGACTACAAAGAAAGGAA
>JAZSMR010000084.1:0-5704 GCA_045535965.1 Acutalibacteraceae bacterium | reverse complement strand
ATTCATAATTCCGAATTCAGTTGCAATTCGTAAGAATTGCAACGCTCAGTCCCTCAACCTTCACCTTATTCTCTTCAACAAAGTTGCCGAAAAGTGTCTTGGCATTATGCCAATCCTCGGGCAAGTAATAATCAATCTCGTGCTCGTTGCGGTTTGCAATAACCATAAGCTTACTTTCACCGTCATATCTTACGAAAGCAAGGCAGGACAGCATTTCAGATACAGTAGCGTACTGACCCTCTTTAAGGCAAGGCACGCTTTTTCTTATATTGCCGAGAGTCTTGTAAAACTCAATAAGCTCTTTGTTTTCATTGCCCCAAGGGTAACAGAATCTGTTGAAGGGGTCTTTATAGCCCTGCATTCCTGCTTCATCGCCGTAATAAAGACAAGGTACACCGGGGAGGGTATACTGAATAGCTGCCGCCATTTTGAGGAGCTTTACGCCCTTTTCATACCGGCTTTCGCTGAGACTGTGGGTACTTTGCCACTGTCTGTCACGGTGTTCGCAGCTTTCACCTGCAAGAGCTGTAATGGCTCTCATTGTGTCGTGAGTGCCTATATGATTCATCAGTACGTCGATAACGCACTTGGGATAGTTTTCAAGGATTGTCATAATTTTAGCTGTGAAGCCCTCTACCCTGCCGCTTTTAACAAAGCTGATAATAGCTTCAGCAAAGGGATAATTCATAACCGAGTCAAGCTCCTGCCCCTGAAAATACTTTCTTCTCAGACCGTAGCTGAATTTATTCGATGCGTCTTCCCATACTTCGCCAAGTACTAAAGCTTCGGGATTTTCGCTCTTTACTGCCTTTCTGAATTCATCAAGGAAAATATCGGGCAATTCGTCGGCAACGTCAAGTCGCCAGCCCCTGACACCTGTTTTGAGCCACTTTCGTGCTATTCCATTTTCGCCTGTGATAAACTCAATAAACTCGGGGCTTTCCTCTATAACCTCAGGGAGAATACTGATTCCCCACCATGAATAATAATCCTTCGGGTGATTGATGAATTTATACCACTTGTAATAAGGTGAATTCTTTGACTGATAAGCGCCAAGGCTGTTATATCTGCCGTATTTATTGAAGTATATACTGTCGTCTCCCGTATGGCTGAATACGCCGTCGAGGATAACGGATATGCCTCTTTCCTTAGCCGCTTTGCAAAGACTTTCAAGGTCTTTTTCTGTGCCGAGCAAGGGGTCAATTTTACTGTAATCCGATGTATCGTATCTATGGTTGCTCTGCGCTTCAAATATAGGGTTAAGGTAAATGCAGGTAGTACCGAGAGAAGCGATATAGTCGAGCTTTTCTTCTATGCCCTTAAGGTCACCCCGGAAATAGTCATTGTTGAGTACCTTGCCGTCTTCTGTAGGTCTCCATTCGGGTTCACCATATATGTCATTCCTGAGCTTTCTGCCCTCGGGTATATTCTTTTTTTCTTTGCCTGAGAAGTAAAATCTGTCGGGGAAAATCTGATAAAACATACCGCCCTTGAGCCACTCGGGAGTTGTGAAATCCTTGGCATAAACGCTGAGCTGCCAGTCGAGAGTACCGAGAGTCATATTGCCCAGGCATTCACCTGTATGGCGTATAACAATCTTACCCCAAGGCGTAGTACAGTGAAAATTATAAAAATATATACCCGGTTCTTCGGCAGTGTAGCCTAAAGCCCACCATTCTTCGTTTTCACCTTGCATACTGAGCCAGGAAAAGGGAATGTATTTGTAGTCCTCTCCGTCTTTTCTTATAGCAAGAGTCACACCGCTACAGTTTATGCTTCGGGGTAAAACGACCTTAAAGACAAAGTTTTCACCCTGTCTTACAGCTCCGAACTTTGATTTATGTATGGTGTTTCTCGAGTTAAATGGGATATAATCCATGTTTTCCTCCGATTTTGGGATAAATATATTTAAAAATGCATAGTTATTAACAAGTTTATCTGATTGGTGGAATCATTATGTTTGTAATATCTTTGAAGTCCGAAAAGCTCAAAAAATATCTCATCATCGCCCTCGTCTGCGCTCTCACAACTATAGGCGGTGTCATCAGTGTGTCAGGTGACAGTACTCCTGCCGCCAAGGTAGGTGGAGTCAATATGAGAGCGGGTACAGCCGAAGAGAGAATTGCTTTCTTTTCACAGTTCGGCTATGAAATCGCTGAGGACCCATTAGAGGTCAAGGAAGTCATTATTCCTGCCGAGTTTGACGAAGCCTATAAGGAATATAACGAAATTCAGAAGACTCAGGGCCTTGACCTTAGTAAATATCAGGGTAAAAGGGTCAAAATGTGGAGCTACGCCATTAAGAACTACCCGGGTTATGAAACCGCCGACGGCACCATAAGGGGCAACATTTTAGTTTATGACGGAGTAGTTATCGGCGGAGACATCTGCAATATTGAGTTGGACGGATTTATGACAGGGTTTGGGAATAGTTAGGCGTGAGGAGTTAGGAGTTGCTGACGAAGTAAGAAATTAATCTATATAAATGAATTCAGCTCGGCGGAATACAATTTATACACTGTACCGGTACCAAACGGATATAATCGGAGCGAAGCGACCCTTCACTCCTAACTTAAATGCTCTTCTATTCCAAAATGTAATCTTTAATTGTGTCCAAGAGGCTCATCTCAACTACCGCTCTCATATACAGTCCCTCGGGTCTGTATTCCTCTTCTTCGACTGCACCTTCCTTACGGATACGGGCAGCTATAGCACCTGCTGAGAAGGGTATGAGAAGCTCAGCCTTTCGTCTTGTTGGCGGCAATTCCTTGAGTACAGCTTCAAGGAGCTCGTCAAAGCCTTTTTCCTCGAGAGCTGATATCATAACGGTTTTGCCGAAGGTTGGCATAGCATAGATATCACCTACAAGGTCGCATTTATTCATAACGCTGATAATGGGTTTGCCCTCACAGCCAAGCTCATTAAGCAGCTGTCTTGTAACCTCAAGGTGCTCTGCCGAGTGCTCGTCACTTGCATCGCAGACATTGAGTATAACAGTTGCTTCGGCTGCTTCTTCAAGAGTTGACTTAAAAGCCTCAACTAATTTATGGGGAAGTCTGCGGATAAGACCGACAGTATCAATAAGCATAACCTGTCTGCCGTCAGGGAGAGTCAGACCTCTCGAGGTAGGGTCAAGAGTTGCAAAGAGCTTATTCTCTGCCAATACCCCTGCATTGGTAAGAGCATTCATAAGAGTAGACTTACCTGCATTGGTGTAGCCGACGATAGCAACTGTCTGCACACCGTCTTTTTCTCTTCTTTTGCGCATCTGATTTCTGCGCTTTTCAAGGGCTCTGAGCTCTTCCTGGAGCTTATCTATTCTGCGTCTTATGTGTCTCTTATCACTTTCGAGCTTTGTTTCACCGGGACCTCTTGTACCGATACCGCCGCCAAGACGTGACATAGCTATACCCTGACCTGCAAGGCGTGGAAGTGAATACTTAAGCTGTGCAAGCTCTACCTGAAGCTTACCCTCACTTGTTCTTGCTCTTGCGGCAAAGATATCGAGGATGAGCATAGTTCTGTCGATAACACGTACCTTAGTGAGTCTTTCTAAATTTCTCTGCTGAGATGGTGAAAGCTCACTGTCGAATATAAGCAGGTCAACGGGATTTGCATCTATAAATGCAATTATCTCTGCAAGCTTACCGACACCGACAAAGGTAGCCTTTTCCGGTGCTTCTTTTCTCTGTATAACCTTGCCGATAACCTCAGCACCTGCTGTATGTGCAAGCTCTTCAAGCTCATTTATTGATACCTCAGCATCAAATTCGCCCGTGTCAACACTGACTAAAAGGGCGACTTCTTGTTTTATATCGTTTTCGTACATAAAAACCTCCGGAAAATTCGGAATTCGGAATTCGGAATTCGGAATCGCGGGAAAGACCCGTCAAATACCAACCCTTATTCCGCCGGATTTACTGTCATTTATATTGTTTTTTAGTTATCGCTACCAATAAACTGATTAGCTCTTGACAATCATTATAGATACTGTCAAACTGTGTTTTTGTTATAAAATCGGTTTCATATAAAAGTTCAAGCCAATAAGCAGTTTCATCAGCTTCTTTTAAAGCTATATTCAACTTGGAATAAAAATCTGCCTTGCTCTGCCCTCTCATTGCTTCTCTTGTATTTGCACCAATGCTTGTACCACTCCGAAGCACTTGCTTAGATAAAACGAATTCCTTATTATCATATCTGAGAATTTTATAAAGATTTATTATTCTTACAGCAAAAGCTTTTGTTTTTTCTAAAATTATGTTATTCATACTAAACCTCATAAAATTTTCTCTGCGGGTTATATTTAACTACCGGTAGTAAGTCTGACGCAATTACGAATTCCGAATTATAATACTATAAGCTTCTTCTCACAAACTGTAAGATTCTCACAGCCGTCTTTTGTCACCACTGCCATATCTTCAATTCTTACACCGAATTCGCCCGGAAGATAAATACCCGGCTCAACAGTAACAACGTGTCCCTCTTTAAGGATAATCTCACCCGAGGGATTGAGTGAGGGAAGCTCGTGGATTTCTACACCGACACCGTGACCGAGTCCGTGGCCGAAATAGTCGCCATAGCCCTTATTCTTTATAATCTCTCTTGAAACTGCGTCAACATCTTTACCTTTGATGCCTGCTTTAATAGCTTCAAGACCCTTTAACTGTGCTTCGAGTACTGTCTCATAAACCTCAATCTGCTTACTTGACACCTCGCCTACTGCAACGGTACGGGTCATATCACTGTGGTAGAAATCGGTAATTGCGCCGTAGTCCATAGTCACGAAGTCGCCGCTTTCGATTTTCTTATCCGAGGGTACACCGTGAGGCAGTGAGCTGTTTTTACCGCTGACGGCAATAGTCTCAAAGGAAAGACCGTCAGCACCGTTACGCAGCATAAAATATTCGAGCTCAAGTGCAACCTCTTTTTCGGTTTTGCCGACTTTGATAAAGCCTAAGATATGGTCGAATGCCTTTTCGGCTATGCGCTGAGCCTTGACAATTTTCGATATCTCATCTTTATTCTTTACCATTCTGATGTCGGATATTTCTTTATCAAGGTCACCGTCACAAATTACCTCTATATCGCCGAACATCTTTTTAATTTCGTTATATCTTGAAACGGTAACTCTTTCGCTTTCAAGCATAAGTGACTTGATGCCGAGGCTTTGAATAAAGGGCTTGAGAGTTTTTTCCATACCCTTAGTCTCGAGTATCTCGTCGCAGGTTTTTATTTTATTTCCTGCTGCTTCAATGTAGCGTGAGTCAGTTAAAAATACTGCCTTATCCCCTGTTACCACAAGATAGCCGTTTGTGGAATGAAAAGAAGTGAAATAGCATATATTCTCCTCGCTCATAATAAGAGCGGCAGAATTCTTTTTTTTAAGATATGCTTTAAGCTTGTTAATCATATTATTTACCAACCTTTTTAATTAAGTCAGGAGCTGTAGCGTAGCCTCACAGATACCCCGTATATATTATAAATATTGCTCAGGCAGACGATGCGTCTGCGTTACAATTAATATTCTCTTCAACAAAGACAAAATCACCCAAAGAAAGCCTTCGGGTGATTTTCGTTAATTACTTAAATTTGCGCTTACGAGCAGCCTCAGACTTCTTTTTTCTTGCAACTGAAGGCTTTTCGTAATGTTCTCTTTTACGAACCTCCTGGATGATGCCATCACGTGAAGTCTGTCTCTTAAAAC
>JAZSMR010000083.1:0-21056 GCA_045535965.1 Acutalibacteraceae bacterium | reverse complement strand
CTGTGTCGCACAGACATTCCACTTAATGCTGCTTGGTTCCCCACCTGACATGGTTCGCGGCGTACTGTCGCACAGGACCCACCACCCCATGACCAAAATAAAGTATCTTACTCTTTAGCCTTGCTATTATAATATATATTTGTGAGAAAATCAAGAGGTTTCACAAAAAAATGCAGAGCGCAGAGTGCAGAACGCAGAGACGCGGGGGAGTGAGTGGGCGTAAACGGCTCTTTTCCCGCCGAGGAAGATAAAGAAAAGACTTGGAGTTCAGAAGTGCTGAATTTCCAAGTCTTAAGTTTTTTCGTATTTATCTGTGCGCTTATATGGTTTTGTTTCGTCTGTAAGTCCTAATATATAATCGGTAGATGTATCAAAAATCAAAGCTGTTTGAATAAGCAAATTAAAAGGCATTTCTCGAAGTCCGTTTTCATATTGGGAGAGAGTGTTTTGTTTTATATGGAGCATTTCTGCAAGTTCTATTTGTTTCATATCATTATCTTCACGGATATCTTTTAATCGCATACTAACGCCTCCTACATTCATAATATTAATTGTAAACTACATCAAATGCAGTATTGACAAATATCTCATAATGAGATATAATCAAGATGAAAGAAGATATGATTCTTTAAAAAATAAGAATAGGAGTGTCAAAAATGTATAATAACATTGGAAAGAAAATCAAAGGCTTGGCAAAGTTGTTAGCTTATGGTGGAATATTTTTAAGTTGCCTTGTTGGTATTTCACTTACATTAGGAATTATTGCTGATGACAGTATGAATGGCAATGCCTTCATTATAGGCCCAATAATTGTAGTTGTAGGTAGTTTTGTGTTTTGGCTAAGCGGATTCTTTATGTATGGCTTCGGTGAACTTGTTGATCAAACTACGGAAATAAACAAAAAACTTGAATATAAAAAAGCAGAAAGCATTGAATAAAATACCAAAACGGCGGGTAGAAATTAATCTACTCGCCGTCGTTTCGTCGCGTACTGATAATCTATATTTGCGGGCAGAAACTGACCTGCACCACCATTTTTAATCGCAATTCCGCATTCCGAATTCCGCATTCCGAATTCTCACAACGCAAACAATCATCACAATCGGGAATACCACCGCAAACAGCAATCCCTTGCCGAGATCATCGCCGAAAATTGTCGTCATCTTGCCAACTATAGCAGGACCGCTCGCACAGCCTGTATCACCGAAAAGCGCAAGCAGGGCAAACATAGCCGTACCGCCTGTTGGAATCTTTTCAGCCGCGAGGGAGAAAGTACCCGGCCACATAACACCGACAGAAAAACCGCAGACCGCACATGCAAGAAGCGATACAATGGGAAGGGGTGAAAGACCTGCCACAAGGTAGCTGCCAGCACAAAGAAGTGCACTTGCAATCATAACCTTGCCAAGAGGAATTCTGTCCGAAAATTTCGAATACATTACTCTTGCACTGCCCATAAGTACGGCGAAAAGGCAAGGGCCTAAAAGGTCGCCCGTAGTTTTGCTGACACCGAGACCCGACTCGGCAAAAGCCGAAGCCCACTGACTCATAGCGAGCTCGCTTGCACCCGAGCAAAGCATAATCACCGTAAGTATATAAAAGAGTTTGGTCTTAAAGAGATTTTTCATTCCCATACCCTTGTTTTCGCTGAGGACTTCGGGAATGGGCACTAGACAGAAATATATGCCGTTTAAAAGGGGAACACAAGCCCATAAAAGAGCAAGAAATCTCCAATTGGTGATACCGTCAATGTTAAAGAAAAGTGTGGAGAAAAGCACTACGCACATCTGTCCCCAGCAGTAAAAGGAATGAAGCAGACTCATAGCACCTGCCTTGCTGTCGCCGGGACAGGCTTCAACAAGAGGGCTGATAATAACTTCAATAAGTCCGCTGCCTGTTGCATATATTATAATCGAAAGAATTATACCTGCATAAGGGCTCATAATGAACGGGAAAAAACTCAGACCCGCAAGACCGATGCAGGCGAAAACGTGAGCTGCAATGACGCTGACACGGTAGCCTATCCTGTCAATGAAGTAAGCAGAGAGAAAATCCACACAAAGCTGTACACCGAAATTGATGACAATAAGCAGTGAGATTTTATCGTAGCTCAGACTGAAGCTGCTCTGAAAAGTGAGAAAGAGCAGGGGTATGAAGTTGTTGATTATTGCCTGCACAAAATAACCTGCATAAGAAGCAAAGAAAGTGTGCTTGTAATTGTTTCTGATTGACATAGTGATACCACCCTGAATTTGCTATGGGATATCATATCACAGATTTCTTGTTTTAGCAACAGAATAAAATCCTTTAAACTATTGAAATTTTTTAGGAATTGGTGATATAATGAAGACACAGTATCGAGATGCGAAAGGAGAAAATAATATGTTATCTGTACTTAAAAAATTTCTCGCTATATCTGTAGCAATGATTCTCTCTCTTACGGGACTTGTAGGCTCCCTCGACAATGTCAGTGACGACTACGCTGAGGGCAAATACAAAAACGTTATCCTTATGATAGGCGACGGTATGGGCTTCAACAACCTCGAAGCAACCAAGCTTTACAGAACAAATGGTTACCTCGCTATGGAAAAAATGCCCGTAAAAGCTTCAAGTGACATCGACTCATACATCATTCCTTATACCGATTCAGCAGCCGGCGGTACAGCTCTTGCCTGCGGTATGCGTGTATGGATAAACTCTGTTGCCGTGTTCCCATTCCTGCCTTATGCACCCGATGATATCAGTGTACCCCTGACTCTTTGTGAGCTCGCTAAAACACGCGGTATGGCAGCAGGTGTTGTAACAACAGACGAGACAAGCGGCGCAACACCTTCAGCGTTCTCTGCTCACACAATTGCAAGAGGCAATGAAGAGGACATTTCAAATGATCAGCTCACATCAGGCATCGACCTTATCTGGGGCGGTGCAAGCGAAAGCATCAATGAGGAAAATACTGCTGCCAACGGCTATACTTATATCGACAGCGAAACCGATATGAATACTCTTGCAGTGGAAAGCAAGTCCTTTGCGCAGTTCAATTTCGACGATATGAAATATGTTAAGAATGAACACGATACACCGACTATTGAAGAAATGACAAACAAGGCTATCGAAATACTTGATGCTGACGAAGACGGTTTCTTCCTTATGGTTGAGGGTGCCTGCATAGACAAACATTCTCACGATAACGATATGGAAAACATGATTCTTTCAGCTGAAGAGTTTGACAAGGCTGTTGCTGCAGCTCTTGCATTTGCCGAAAAAGACGGCGAGACTCTTGTTGTTGTAACAGCTGACCACGGCACAGGCGGTGTTAAGCCTGACGGCAACGGCGGCTATAAATTCACAAGCGGTCAGCACGACTTTGACGATGTCCCCGTTTTTGTTTCTGCCGATGATGCAGGATTTATCGCCGGCAAGGAAATCAAGAACAGACAGATACCCGTTCAGATTGCTCGTGTACTCGGTTTTGACGAGAGTCAGTTCCCTGCACAGAAGTTAGATTAATATTGTTGTGACGCGATAAAGTGCGGCGGCGAAGCTTAGTTTCTTCCCGCCGCTTTTATACGTCTAAAATCCACTGAACAAGTAGGAATTTTCTGGCTTTTCAAGGGTATTTTAACCATATTATTATCGTGAAATTGTTAAATATCAACTAAAAAAACTATCGTTTTTTGGTGAAATGTGAAAATTGGAGTTTGTCGCAACTAACTATTTGCTTTTTTTGTGGATTTTTTTTCAGCTTTGTGCTATGATTAATCCGTATGAATTACAGTGAGGTCGTATAACCAAAAACGATTTCACGGCTTACAAACTTAACGGTCAACCCGTTTAAAGGAGGACGAAAGTTAATGCTTAAGAAAATCAGCACAATCCCGTTCAAAGACACACCTGAACAGGCAGCAAAGCTTGACGCTGTTATTGCTGAATGCACAGGCGATGTGAGCATGCTTATGCACGTAATGCAGGAAGCACAGGCTATCTACGGCTACCTCCCCTTTGAGGTACAGCAGAAGATCGCTGACGGAATGAATGTACCCCTTGAAAAAGTTTACGGTGTAGCTACTTTCTACGCTCAGTTTGCTCTTTCACCCAAGGGTAAGTATGACATCTCTGTCTGCCTCGGTACTGCTTGCTACGTTAAGGGTGCTCAGGAACTTTTAGACGAGCTTTCAGCTCAGCTCGGCATCGGTGCAGAAGAATGCACTGCAGACGGTAAATACTCACTTACAGCTTGCCGCTGTATCGGTGCTTGCGGTCTTGCTCCCGTTCTTACTGTTAACGAAGATGTTTACGGTAAAATCACAGCAGCTGATATCAAGGGTATTCTTGCTAAGTACACTGACTGATGAGAGAGCTTTCACTCAATGTGCTCGATATAGCTCAGAACAGCGTATCGGCAAATGCTTCACTCATTGAAATAGAACTTATTGAAGATACCAAGAATCACGATTTATTAATAGGCATCTATGACAACGGTAAGGGAATGACTCCCGAACAGGTTGAAAGTGTACGCGATCCCTTCTTCACAACCCGTACTACAAGAAAAGTAGGTATGGGAATTCCGCTTTTCAGATTTGCTGCCGAAATGACCGGCGGAAAGTTTGAAATAGAAAGCGAAGTAGGTGTAGGTACAAAGGTCAGGGCGTATTTTAAAACTGACCATCTTGATTTCACTCCCGTGGGAGATATGACTTCCACTATGATTTCCCTTATAACCATGAATCTTCATATCGATTTTATCTATAAAAGAACGGTCGACGAAAAAGAATTCACCGTTGACACAAGACAGCTTAAAGAAATCCTCGGCGATGTTCCGTTAAACGAACCGAGCATTGCAATGTGGATTACTCAGTACATCAATGAAAACACTAAACAACTCATGGAGGTGTAAATACAATGAAAACTCTTGAAGAACTTATGGCATTAAGAGATGCTGCTAAAGCTAACCTTACAACCCGTGACGATTCATCAGAAGTTACACGTATCGTTGTAGGTATGGCTACCTGCGGTATCGCAGCAGGCGCAAGACCCATTATGGCAAAGTTTGTTGAAGAAACATCCAAGCGCGGTCTTACAAACGTTACAGTTGCTCAGACAGGCTGTATCGGTATGTGCCGTTTCGAACCCATCGCAGAGGTTCTCGTACCCGGTAAAGAAAAGGTAACCTATGTTCAGCTTACTGAAGAAAAGGTTGCAAAGATAGTTGCCGATCATATCGTTAACGGTGTACCCGTTGCAGAATACACAATCGGCGCAGTAACAGAATAAGGAGGATGTAAATAATGTATCGTTCCCATGTGCTTGTTTGCGGCGGTACCGGTTGTACCTCCTCAAATTCACAGAAAATCATCGAAGCTATGGAAGCTGAGATCAAGGCAAAGGGCCTTGACAAAGAAGTACAGGTAATCCGTACAGGTTGCTTCGGCCTTTGTGCTCTCGGCCCCATCATGATCGTTTATCCCGAAGGCTGCTTCTATTCAGAAGTTAAGGTTGAAGATGTTCCCGAAATCGTTGAAGAGCACCTTCTCAAGGGCCGTATGGTTAAGCGTCTTCTCTACAGTGAGACAGTAACTCCCACTGAAATCAAAGGTCTTCATGACACAGCTTTCTACAGAAAGCAAAAGCGTGTTGCTCTTGCTAACTGTGGTGTTATCAACCCCGAAGATATCAACGAGTATATCGCTTACGACGGCTATCAGGCTCTTGCTAAGTGTCTCACAGAGCTCACTCCCGAGCAGGTAGTTCAGATCGTTAAGGATTCAGGTCTCCGTGGCCGTGGCGGCGGCGGTTTCCCCACAGGTCTCAAATGGAGCTTCACGGCTGCTAACCAGGCTGACCAGAAGTATGTAGTATGTAACGCCGACGAAGGTGACCCCGGTGCATTTATGGACCGTTCAGTTCTTGAAGGTGACCCCCACTGCCTTATCGAGGCTATGGCTATCTGCGGTTATGCTACAGGTGCTACAGAAGGTTACGTTTACGTTCGTGCTGAGTACCCCATCGCTGTTGCACGTCTTCAGCTTGCTATCAACCAGGCTAAGGAAATGGGTCTTTTAGGTAAAGATATCTTCGGTTCAGGCTTCGATTTCGACCTTCATATCAAGCTCGGTGCAGGCGCTTTCGTATGCGGTGAAGAAACTGCTCTTATGACATCAATCGAAGGTAACCGCGGTGAGCCCAGACCCCGTCCTCCCTATCCCGCAGTCAAGGGCCTCTTCGGCAAACCCACAACAGAAAACAACGTTGAAACCTTTGCAAACATCCCTGCAATTATCCGTAACGGCGGCGAATGGTTCGCTTCTATGGGTACAGAAAAGTCAAAGGGTACAAAGGTATTCGCACTCGGCGGTAAAATCGCTAACACAGGTCTTGTAGAAATCACTTTGGGTACAACTCTTCGCGAAAACATCTATGAAATCGGCGGCGGTATTCCAAATGGCAAGAAGTTCAAGGCTGCTCAGACAGGCGGTCCCTCAGGCGGTTGTATCCCTGCTGCTCTTATCGACACACCTATCGATTACGATAACCTTACAGCTATCGGATGTATGATGGGTTCAGGCGGTCTTATCGTAATGGACGAAGACAACTGTATGGTTGACATCGCTAAGTTCTTCCTTGATTTCACAGTTGACGAATCCTGCGGTAAGTGTACTCCCTGCCGTGTAGGTACAAAGAGACTTCGTGAAATGCTCGACAAGATCACAGACGGTAATGCTACTCTCGAAGATCTCGACAAGCTCGAAGAGCTCTGCAACTACATCAAGGATAACTCACTCTGCGGTCTTGGTCAGACAGCTCCCAACCCCGTTCTTGCTACTCTTAAGTTCTTCCGTGACGAATATGTTGCTCACGTTGTTGACAAGAAGTGCCCCGCAGGCGTATGTAAGAACCTTCTTCAGTTCTCAATCGAAGCTGACAAGTGTAAGGGTTGTACACTTTGCGCTAAGAAGTGCCCCGTTGGTGCTATCTCAGGCAATGTCAAAGAAGCTCACACCATCGATACAAGCAAGTGCATCAAGTGCGGCGTCTGTATGGATTCATGTAAGTTTAAGGCTATTATTAAGAAATAAGGAGGTACGAAGCAATGGATAAAATGGTTAATATTAAAATCAACGGTATGCCCTGCAGCGTACCTTACGGAACAACAATCCTTGAAGCTGCAAGACAGCTTGGTATTGAAATTCCCACTCTCTGCTACCTTAAGGAAATCAACGAAATCGGTGCTTGCCGTTTCTGCGTTGTTGAGGTAACAGGTGCAAGAAGCCTTGTTGCTGCTTGCGTATTCCCCATCGAAAGAGAAGGAACAGAAATCTTCACAAACAGCGACAGAGTGCGTAAGGCAAGAAAGACTACTCTTGAGCTTATCCTTTCAACGCACGAAAGAAAGTGCCTTTCCTGCGTAAGAAGCGGTAACTGCGAGCTTCAGAAGCTCTGCAAGGAATACGGCGTAGACGATGAAGGCAAGTTTGACGGCGATAAGCCCGTATACGAGCTCGACTACTCAGCAGCTCACATGGTAAGAGATAACAATAAGTGTATCGTTTGCCGTCGCTGCGTAGCTGCTTGTCAGCAGCAGGGTATCAGCGTTATCGGTGCAAATGCCCGTGGTATCGACACACACATCGGTTCAGCTTTCGAGCTTCCTCTTAACTCAACATCATGTATCTCCTGCGGTCAGTGTATTGTAAACTGCCCCGTTGGTGCTATCTATGAAAAGGACGATACCCAGAAGGTATTCGAAGCTATCAGTGATCCTACAAAGCACGTTGTTGTTCAGGCAGCTCCCGCTATCCGTGCAACTCTCGGCGAATGCTTCGGTATGCCCATCGGTACAGATGTAACAGGCAAGATGTTTGCTGCTCTTCGCAGACTCGGCTTCGACAAGGTATTTGATACCAACTTTGCAGCTGACCTTACAATTATGGAAGAAGCTACAGAGCTTCTCTCAAGAGTTAAGAACGGCGGCGTTCTTCCCATGATCACATCATGTTCACCGGGCTGGATCAAGTACTGTGAACACTACTATCCCACAGAGCTCGATCACCTTTCAACATGTAAATCCCCTATGCAGATGCAGGGCGCTATCATCAAGAGCTACTATGCTGAAAAGAACGGTATTGATCCTAAGGATATCGTTTCAGTTGCTGTTATGCCTTGTACAGCTAAGAAATTCGAATGCGGCCGTGACGACGAAGCAGGCGCAGGCTATCCCGATATCGATTACGTTCTTACAACAAGAGAACTTGGCAGAATGATTGATACAGCAGGTATCAACTTCCAGATGCTTCCCGACGAAAGCTGTGACGCTCCTCTCGGTCAGGGTACAGGTGCTGCAGTTATTTTCGGTACTACCGGCGGTGTTATGGAAGCTGCTCTTCGTACAGCTGCTGAAGTTATCACAGGCAAGGAACTTGACAATCCCGAATTCCACGATGTACGTGGTATGGAAGGTGTTAAGGAAGCTTCCTACAAGCTTGGCGATCTTGATGTTAAGGTTGCTATTGCAAGCGGCACAAAGAATGCTAAGGTGCTCATGGATAAGGTTAAGGACGGCACAGCTGACTATACCTTTATCGAAATCATGGGTTGTCCCGGCGGTTGTATCAACGGTGGCGGTCAGCCTGTACAGAATGCAACAGTCCGCAACTTCACAGACCTCAAGGGTCTCAGAGCTGCAGCTCTTTATGAGAACGACAAGAACCGTCCTCACAGAAAGAGTCATGACAATGAAGATGTTAAGGCAGTTTATGCTGAATACCTTGGTGAGCCCAACAGCCACAAGGCACATGAGCTTCTCCACACATCTTATGTTGCAAGACCTATGTTCAATAAATAATTTGAATAGAAAAGAAAGCGACTCTTTAATGAGTCGCTTTCTTATATAAGGAATAAGCGAAGTTTTGTCAAACTTTTACAAAAGTTTGCAGGGTGTGGGACAGAGTCCCACCACAAATAAGTTAAGTTTGTGATTTAATATCATTGATGGCGCGGAAAAGGCTTGTTAAATTAACAACGTCTTTCCCGTTTTTTTTGTTTCTTGAATACGTAAGGTGTGGTTACTGACGAAACTTATATGTTCTGCTTTTGTTGTTTTTGTTTGTTGTTTCTTATGCGCTCTACACCGCTCAAGCCGCGGAGGCTCATACTTTTGTCGGTTGTGACAAAAGTATGCAAAAACACGCTTTTCTCTATTCTGCCGCAAGATGAAAAATTACCGTGTCAGGCTATTTATTTACTTTTCTGTTTGCCCCCTTTCTGCTCACCGCAGTATAGGAAAAGAAGGTTTCTGCTTATCGGTAATTTTTCAATTGCTGCCGTCTGCTTTATATCTGCTCGTCTGCCGTACAGCTCAGATTTCCGCTTACTTATATTAAATAAGCCGCTACAGATTCGACTTCCTCAGCCTTGTCATATTCGCACTCGTTATAAGACCAATTTACTGCTCGACCGCTATACCGCTACGTTTCTCTTTTCAGCTTATGAATTCCTCTTTACGTCCGTCACTGACGATTTCCGTAAGGTAGAGGAAATGGGGAAGTGTGGCTCCGTGAAATCGCTTCGTGCGATTTCCGGGAGTGCCCTTAAGGCACTCTCGCGCCGTTTACGGCGACGGAGCCACCGCCCCCACTACTACGCTTTCCCTCTTGTAAAAATCTTTAGCTTACTGTATAATATATACAGTATACTTTCGAAAGAAGGTGACAATATGAAATTCAGCATAATACCGGAGCCTATTGAAATGAGTGTGGGCACCGCAGACGTATTTACACTGACGAGACTTTGTGAAGTCGAATATGATGAGGAGACAGAGAAGGCTTACAACTGCCTTGTGAAATTTCTCAGTGATTCGTTTTCTATGAGTCTTCTCGGCACAGGTAAAGAAAAAGTTATACTTAGAATCAACGACAGCTTAGAGAAGGCTGAGGAATACACCCTCACTGTTTCTGAGGATACTGTCCTTATAGAGGGCAAAGACGAATCAGGTGTATTTTACGGTGTGCAGAGTCTCAGACAGCTTCTTTTTCAGGGTGATTTAACTTTACCGGAGATATACATAAAAGACTGGCCAAGGTTTTCCTACAGAGGATTTATGCTTGACTGCGGAAGATATTTCTTTACTAAAGATGCTGTCAAGGTGTTTCTCGAGATGATGGCACTGCATAAGCTCAATACTTTCCATTGGCATTTAAGTGATGACCAGGGCTTCAGGGCGCAGGTGCTCGAAAAGCTTCTTCTGACAGAAATCGGTTCATACAGAAGTAATACTAATTATAATTCCTTAAAGCACGAGGGCTATTACACCGTTGAGGATATGAAAGAGATTGTCGATTATGCGCACAATCTCTGTATCAGGGTTATCCCTGAAATTGATACACCGGGTCATACGGTTGCTATGATTGCGGCGTACCCGGAGCTTTCATGCTTTGACAGAGAGCTTAAGGTGGCGACAAGCTGGGGTGTCAAGTACGATGTTTTGTGTGTAGGCAAGGAAAGCACCTTTGAATTTATGCAAAAGGTATTTGATGAGCTTCTCGAAACTTTCACCGACGGTACGTTCCATCTCGGCGGTGATGAGGTTCCTACAGAAAGGTGGAAGCTTTGTCCGCACTGCCGCAAGAGAATGGAAGATGAGGGGTTCAAAGACGAAAGCGAGCTCCACAGATATTATCTTGACAGAATCGGCGAATATCTTAAGAATAAAGGTGTAAAAGCCGTTATGTGGAACGATAGGCTTAAAGATAAAATGGTGAGCAGAGATATAGCCTGGCAGCTTTGGGATACGCAGATGAGCCGTGAAGATGTTGCCAAAGAGGCAAATGAGGGTAGAAAGTTTATTGTTTCTGCAAACGAAGCTTATTATTTTGATTTTCCTTATGCCTTGACAGGACTTAAAAAGACTTACGGTTTCGAACCTGTTTTTGAGGGTATAACCGAAGAAGGCGAGAAAAACATTTCAGGTATTGAGGCATGTCTCTGGACGGAATTCGTGCCCACTATGAAAAAGGCCGAATATCAGACTTATCCGAGACTTGGTGCCTTTTGCGAGACAGCATGGTCTGATAAAGAAAAGAAAAATTATGAAAAATTCCTGACGAAACTGCCGGTTTATTATAGTTTGCTTGATGGGTACGGTATCGACACTGCTTCTCTAAAGCAGGCACAGCCGGGTATTTTAAGAAAAAATGCCAATCTTCTCTGGTGGGAAAGAAGGAGATTTTGTTGGGGAAGTATTTCAAATACCATTGGCAATTGTAAAATAAAACGCAAATACGGTGAAAAGGAGAAAGAATGATGATTAATCTTATACCAATTCCAAAAAATATAAAAGAATTTCAGGGTGGATATTCTATAGACAGAGATGCAGTTTCACTGTTCTTTGATAAGGAACTTGAGAGTATCAGCGAAATTGTGCCTGAGATTTTAAAAATCGCCACTGCAGAGCCTCAGGAAACTGTGGATATAAGTTTTATATATGACTCAAAAGCATATAAAAATGCTTATAGCCTCAGTATCAGTGACAGCGGCGTAAAGATTTATGCTTCGTCTTATGAGGGCGCTTTCTACGGCCTTACAACTATAAGACAGCTTTATAAAACGGATGTTACTGACAATAAAATTCTCACGGCATCTTGTCTTGAAATTAAAAATGATAAGCCTCTTTATGATTGGAGAGGCTTACATCTTGATGAAAGCCGCCACTTTTTCGGCAAGGATACTGTAAAAAAATTCATTGACTTTATGTCTCTTTATAAGCTTAACCGCTTCCATTGGCATCTTACTGACGACCAGGGTTGGAGAATTGAAATAAAGAAATATCCTCTTTTGACGGAAATCGGAAGCAAGAGAAAGGGTGAGCAGCTTCATTCGTGGAAAAGCCTTGAGAGAGACGAAACTCCCCACGAGGGCTTTTACACTCAGGAGGATATCAGGGAAATAATTGAATATGCGAAAAAGAGATGTATTGAGATTGTTCCTGAAATAGATTTTCCTGCACACAGTGCAGCGGCTATTGCGGCTTACAACGATCTTGCTTGCAGAGAAATTCCCTGTGAGGTTTTCGATTTCTGCGGTTGGCACATGGCAAAGCAGAAGGGACTCAAGGACTATAACAGACCTCTTTGCCTTGGTAAAGATAAAGTAATAGAGTTTGTTTTCAATGTTCTTGATGAAGTAGCTGAACTTTTCCCCTTTGAATATTTTCATGTTGGCGGTGATGAGTCTCCTACGGATGAATGGAAAAAATGTCCCGCGTGTCAGGCGAGAATGAAGAAAGAAAAGCTCAAAAACGAAACTGATCTTCAGGGCTGGTTTACCAACAAGATAAATGCCCATCTTAAGTCAAAGGGCAAAATAATGGTTGGTTGGAATGAAATACTTGCAAGTAACATAGACAAAGATATTGTTGCACAGTACTGGACTCCCAAAAAGGATAAAAATGTCAATGATCATCTGAAAAACGGCGGTAAGGTTATCCTTTCATGGCATAAGTATTTTTATTTTGATATGCTGTATAGCTATTGCACTGCAAAAGGTACCTACAATTTTACATACAAAACTGCTTATGTTCCCACAGAGCTTTCAAAGAATATATTAGGTGTTGAGGGTGAAAACTGGACAGAGTGGACAAGAAACGAAGAGGAATTATTCTTCAAGGTGTTTAACAGAGCTCTGGCACTTTCTGAAACGGCCTGGTCTGAAAACAATGCAAAAGACTATAAGGGTTTTGTCAAGAGGATGAACAGTCACAAGCCTATTATGGACAGCCTCGGAATATTCTATGGCAGTGATGAAATTACTATGGAAAAAGCTAAATTCAAAAAGTCAAGACTTTGTAAAAAACACGGTTTCAGCGCTGATGAATATGACAGCGAATACAGGTTGCAGAAAGCTTTATATAAATAAAAATATCAGAGGAAGCAGTTTTTGCTTCCTCTGTTTATAGTAAAAAAACGCCACTCTGTAAAGAGCGGCGATAAGAATTTAATTAGTCTTCCTTACCAACAAGCCAGTTGATGGAGACACCGAGGACATCAGCGATAGCGACAAGTTCATAGTCGTTTACGCTTCTGATCTGACCTTCAAGTTTTGAAAGACCTGAAGCTGTAAGCTCTACGCCTTTGATCTGGAGCTGAGTAAGCAAATCAATTTGCTTGATTCCTAATTCTTTTCTTTTTGCCTCAATTTTTGCGCCGACGATGTTGCGGTCACCAAGAGGCTGCTTTCTAATTCTCATAGCATTCTCACCTTCACTATAATTATAAAACCCCACAATCGCAAGATTTTATCTTAATAAATGATAACATAACAGTAGAGATTTTGTCAAGGGAATTGCATAAATCACAATATACAAACTTATTTCCAACAGAGAAATCTATTGGTAGATATTACATATTTTTATACAAAACACTTATTAATGTCTATTATAGAAGGCTGAAAAATTTGAAAAAGTACTTTCAAAAAGCAAAATAAAGTAGTATAATAAATCTGAATATACTGTCTGAAACAGAAAAAAGAAAGGTTGTGCTTTAAAATGAGTAATACTATGGAATCAAGAAATCTTACGATGCTTGTGGATTTCTATGAGCTGTCAATGGCAAACGGCTATTTTGCTAACGGTATGCAGGATACCGTTGCATATTTCGATATGTTCTTCAGAAAGGTACCCGATAACGGTGGCTTTGCGATAATGGCGGGAATTCGTCAGTTGGTGGACTATCTTAAAAATCTCAAGTTTACTCAGAAGGACCTTGAACTTTTCAGACGCAAAGGTTTCAATGAAGATTTTATAGAATATCTGAGGGGCTTTAAGTTTGAATGTGATGTGTGGGCAGTTCCTGAGGGTACTCCCATATTTCCGGGTGAGCCTATTGTTATAGTCAAAGGTCCGATTGTTCAGGCTCAGCTTATAGAGACAATGGTGCTTCTTACAATAAACCATCAGAGTCTTATTGCCACCAAGGCAAACAGAATTAAAAGAGCTGCAGGAGGCAGAACTATTATGGAGTTCGGTTCAAGACGTGCTCAGGGCTACGATGCAGCTGTCTACGGTGCAAGAGCCGCATATATCGGCGGATGCGATGCAACGGCCTGCACAATAGATGAAAGAGATTTCGGTATACCTGCTGTAGGAACTATGGCACATTCCTGGATACAGCTTTTCGGTGATGAGCTTGAAGCATTCAAGGCTTATGCAAGACAGTATCCCGATAACTGTACACTCCTTGTTGACACATATAACGTGCTCAAGTCGGGTATCCCCAATGCCATCAAAGCCTTTAACGAAGAAATTTTACCCAGAGGCTTCAGACCCAAGGGTATAAGAATAGACAGCGGTGATATTACCTACCTTTCAAAGAAGGCAAGAGAAATGCTCGATGAAGCTGGCTTCCCCGATTGTCAGATAGTTGCAAGTAACTCCCTTGATGAAATAATTATACGCGATATGATTTTGCAGGGCGCTCAGGTTGATTCCTTCGGCGTAGGTGAAAGACTCATTACAGCGGCTTCCAATCCGGTTTTCGGCGGTGTGTATAAGTTAGTAGCCGTTGAGGAAAACGGTGTACCCGTACCCCGTATAAAGCTCAGCGAAAACGTGCAGAAAATTACAACACCCTGTGCTAAGAATGTTTACCGCCTTTTTGACAATGAAACCGGTAAGGCTATTGCTGACGTACTCACACTCATAGATGAAGAAATAGACCACGAACAGCCCTATGAGCTCTTCGACCCCAACTATACATGGAAGAGAAAAACTATTGAAGACTTCACAGCTAAGCCCTTGCTTATAAAGATATTTGAGGGTGGCAAGTGCTGTTACAACTGTCCCGATATCAAGGATATAAAGAAATTCTGTAACAATCAGGTTGAGCACACCCTCTGGGACGAAGTGAAGCGTTTCGAGAATCCTCATAACTACTATGTTGACCTTTCCGAAAAGCTCTGGGCTGAAAAGAATCGCCTGCTTGACGAATACTCAAGAAAAACACACTGAGGTAAAGGATTTTGAGGCAAATTGAATTTACCGTAACGGAAAGCTTTGACGGTAAAAAGGTTTATAATTTCTTAAGAGGCTATGTAAAAATTTCCACACGCCTTATGCGAACACTCAAGCGGATTCCCGACGGCATAATGCTCGGTGACAAGCAGGGCAGGACTATCGATATAATTCACACGGGAGATAAGATAACCCTCAATATTCCCGATGACGAAACTGCACCCATACCAATAGAGTATCCTCTTGATATTGTCTATGAGGATGACGATGTGATGCTTATAAATAAGCCGCCGACACTGGCTATGCACGAAAGCCATAATCATCAGGGCGACACTCTTGCCAATGCAGTTGCAGGTTATCTGCTGAAAAAGGGCAAGAGCGCAACCTTCAGAGCTGTCGGCAGACTTGATAAGGGCACTTCAGGTCTTGTTATTTGTGCTCTTAATGCTCATTCTGCGGCAAGGCTTTCGGGCAGATTCGAAAAAGAGTACCTTGCCATTGTCAGAGGCCGATACGATGCTCCGGGCACTATTGATAAGCCTATTTACCGTCCTGACCCGATAAAGACTTACCGTACTGTTGATGAAAAAGGCGACAGGGCAGTTACTCATTATGAGCCTGTGGAATTCGGTGAAAACTACTCGCTTCTCAGAATTAACCTGGAGACGGGCAGAACACACCAGATAAGGGTACATTTCTCTTCTGAGGGTACACCGCTTTACGGTGATACTATGTATGGAGAAGCAGACAGCCGCATAAGTCATCAGGCACTTCATTGCGGGAGGGTTGCTTTCAGGCATCCTATATCCGGTGAGGAGATAACCTGTGAGGCCAAGATACCCGAGGATATGGAAAAGCTTTTAGAAGAATTAAGGAATAAGTGAAGTTTTTTGATTGCTTTTTTACAAAAGAAGTAATGCCCGTCCGGCGAGGACAAACAGCTTATGGTTATAACAAAAAAACAGACAGGAGAGGCACAATGAAAAAAGCAAGCAGTCTTTTTATCATACTGGCGGTCATTCTCAGCAACGTAATGTCCGCAGTAGTGGCTTACAGCTACTGCAATATGCAGTGGGGGATAGAATATGCCGGGTACAGTGCACCTGCCGAAATAGCCTTTATAAATGCAATACCCTATATTGCGGCGATAATAGTATGTATCGTAGTTGCAGCGATATTGAGGAAGAAAGGCAAGTAATATACAAACTAAAATAAAAAAAGTAGCAGACACTTTGGTATCTGCTACTTTTACTTTTAAAGAGCGATTAAATTATTTGCTGAATTTGTTTTGCAGGAATTTAACAAGCTCTATTATCCAATTAATGAGAGAGCTGACAGCTGAAAAGATAAGACCGTATTTGTCGTCAGGCTTATCCATGTTCTTGTTTGCTTCCCATGACTCTGTTTTATAGTTGTCCTCGGTCATCGGGTATGCTGTTTCAGTTTCATTGTCATATACAATAAACTGTGTATATTCAAAATCATCTACTGTAAGCTGTTTGTCAGCGGTAACGACTTTAAGTAAAACGGATGTTTCAAAATCAGTCCACTTGGAATGAGTGATGCCCTTAGTAAACCAAGTAGAATCAGGGAAAGCACAGGTTGAAGCATCAATTCTCTTGTCGGGTGAAATATATTTGCCATTACCCTCTGCCACTCTTGCAGCAATGTAATCTGCATCCAAGGGCTCATAAACGGTAGATGTAGTAGCACCAAAGGATGCTTTTTTTACAGTTGCAAACTGATCCGCAACATAATCTCTTGATTCCGCAATAGCTGCTAACTGGAAACCGTATTTTGCAATTACACCTACCTTAATATCATCATCTCTGAGCTTTTGGAAGATAGTATCGATTTCTTTCATAACGTTGTTGTGATAGTTCTCAACCTTCAGAATAAGGTTTTTATATTTTTCTCTCTTTTCGCTGCCTTCTTCGCCGAATACATAATAAAGAGCGTTTTCGAAATCATCTTCACAAACTAATGCCCAATAGCCCGGCCAAGTGAAAAATGTTGAAAGAGCAAGCGCTGATGTAACACCATGCACAAGCTTTCCGTATATTTCAGTTTCATTAAATTCAAAACCCATTGCTGTTAAGGTTTTGGCAGCAAGATCGACGCTGGTTGTTATAAATGAATCCAATTCAAACCAACCAATTGTTTCGAAGTCTGACAACATTCGGTTAATGGCATTAACATCAAGCACAAACTTACCGCTGATTGGCTCGCTTATAATTTCACCACCGGCTGCAACACTGCCGTTGAAGCTTACTCCGTGAATGCTGTCAGTGCCGTATTTTGCAAGATAAGCCATAACCACAGAGGTACCAAGGCATCTTGCGATAATTGAAACTTTTTCTGCACCTGTTACTTCTTTGACAGCTTCAACATACTCGTGAAATTCGTCTGCTGTTTTCATAGGATCCTGTCGCCAGTCATAGAAGAAATGATAGTCGGCATAGTGGTAGTGTCCTCTTTTTTCCTTTGCATCGCGTGAAAGCTGAGTAGCGGTTACATCCTGAGTTAACTGCGAAAGGCCGCTGCCGTTCCAGTTTTCACCGTTTTCGTCGTAACGAGCTTCAGTGAAAAGCTCACCTACTTCTTTTTCGAGTGCGGCGTAATAGTTATCCCATTTATCACTGACAATGCCCTCAAGAAGGAAAGGCATAAGGATATTAATTGCAGATTCTCCTAAAGCGCCTTCTTCACTGCCGCCGAGCAAATTTAATATCTCATTGAACTGAAAAAGTTTGACTTTCTTTTCAGCATCATAGATAGGCTCGCCGTCACCGTAAATGGTAACTACGGGAATAGGACTTCCGTCAACCTTATACTGAGCGGCACTGACCGGAGCTGCGAGAGCAAAGAGCATTGAGAGTACGAGCAAAAGTGAAAGTATTTTTTTCATACAAATTCCTCTTTTCTGAAAGTTTTAAAATACTGTGGATACATATTTATCCAGTCTATAATATTTTAACAAACCCACAGATAATTGTCAAGTAATTCATAGACGTTTGACTCATATCTTATTAGATGAAAAAGGGCACCGCGTTTTTTGCGGTGCCAAATTGATTTTATTTATCCTTTTTCTTGGAAGATTTTGCAGCTTCTTTTTCAGCCTTGATAGCAGCCTTAGCAGCAGCCTTTTCTTCTTCGAGTCTCTTCTGCTCATCGAGCTGAGCCTGAAGAGTTGCTTCAGCGCTTGCCTTAGCTTCTTCATATGCAGCAGCGAGCTCGTCGAAGTGTTCCTGATTTTCCTTTTCTTTCATGAGTTTCTGAGCGTCAAGATAGGGTTTCGCTGCAAGAGCAAACTGAGTATGCTTGTCCATTTCAGCTTTTTCTGCCTTCTGAAGCTCTTTCTTCTCAAGTTTGATAGCCTTGAGCTCGTCGCCAATTTCCTTAAGCTTGAAGGAATCCTTAGCCTTCTTAGCTTCTTCCTTATCGAGGTAGAGCTGCTTGAGTCTCTCGTCGCATTTATCCTGCTTGTTGAAGATTGTCTCGAGATCTGAGAAATCGGGCTGTACAAAGTCGGAAACGCTCTTGTAATATTTATTGATAGCCTTGCATGAACGACGCTTATTCTGAGCAATTTCGATAGCAAACTTACGAAGCTCTTTTTCTTCCTTGGTTGTCTTGGGCATAGCTCTTGCTTCTTTGAGTTCGTTTAAGATAGCACCCATATCAGCGTTGTAAAGTCCTTCGAGACCTGCACCGTAAACTGTTTTATAAGCGTTGTACTTTGTCTTGTAAAGGCCGTGGGAGAACTTCTCGAGTTCTTCGCAAACCATCTTGGAAATTTCAATTTCCTCGTTGAACTGAAGAGCTGCTCTGTAAGCTTTTTTGCCCTGCTTCTTATCGGGTACGAGAGCTTCTTTCTGAGCTGTTTCTCTTGCTGTTCTGATGATATCAATAGCTTCTACGAGGGTTCTGTCGTTTCTCACTCCGTTACCGTAATCTTCAAACATTGCGCGGATTTTGAGTACACGAACAATACCCTTCTGCTGTTTTTCCGTAAGGTCATAGAAGAAGTAGGGTACAACATTGAGGAAGGCACCTACTGCAGCCATGATAATGAGAGCCTTCATAACATCGTAGAGAAGACCGGGCTCACCTGTGTTAATATCAAGGATTGCATAAATATCAGAATATCCGTTGCCTTCATAAATTCCGTAACGTTCATAAACAAAGGGAAGAACTGAAGATGTTATAAGGGTAACAACATTACCAATGGTAGCTACGGTTGCAAACATACCGTCGATACGCTCGCCGGTTTTATGCTGATGATAGTCTCTGATATCAGCCTGAATTGCAGGGGAAGTGATCTGTTCAAAAGCACCAAAGAGATAGTTGATATAGATGCAGACTGTGAGCCAGATCATACTCTGCAGATTGAGACCCATAGCAAGAATACACGCCACATTCATCAGGTTAACTCCCACCAGAACCTTTTTCTTACCGTAGCGTTTGATGCAGAAAGGAGCAAGAAGCATACCCCAGAGTGAGGCGTTACCGACAATGAGAGTAACAAAGCTATATGTACCTTCGCTGCAGGAGTGACCGAAGTTATATGACCATTCGAGGATACTTCCGTAAGCGCCTTCAAGGAATCCGAGCCAACCGGCAAGGGCAATAATCCAGAAATATTTGTTTTTAGCAACTTCTCTGAAAGCATCAGCAAAACGTACCTGGATAGTACGGCTTCTTGCCTGGACAATTTTTTCTTTTGTGTTACCGAAAATTATAACAGTTAATGCGATGCCGATAAGTGCAAAGAACGGATAAGAAACTCTGTAAACCTTGATATCGTAAAGATCACCCTCTGCAACATATTTTGCAACAAGAGGTCGAATGAAGTTCATAATTGAAGGAGCGAGTGAATAAACAACGCTCTTGATTGAAAGCACGTCTGTTCTTTCCTGAGTGTTGGGTGAAAGAACATGAACAAGGTTTGTATAAGCGTCGTTGAAGAAATTGAAGAAGAACTGCAGTAACAGATTGAATATAAGCACGACTACAAGCTTTGCCATATAACCGCCGTCATAGCCGAAAATCTGCGAGGGGAATATGTCATACAGGGAGTCATATGGAAACCATACATAAGCAAGGCTGATAAGTGCAGAGGGAATACCCATAGAAAGAAGATAAGGTCTGTACTTACCGGCTTTATTACGGGTGTTATCGACCATATTAGCTCTTACTGCTGTTAATGGGATGTTGGCAAGAGTTGAAATTATGTAAAGAAGATACATATGGGTGGGAGAGACACCGACTGCAGCACTGACAATCATATTATTTGTGCTGACGATAAGCTGTGAGCTCATTGTGATAATGAAATATGCACCGATACCGCCGCCGGCATATGCTGCGATTTCCTTAAAGGTCATATAGCGGCCGGGCATTGGGATATTCCAGTAGGTTCTGAAATCAGAAAGAAATCCGTTTAATTTTTGTACCAAGATTTTTCCTCCTCGTCTTTGAAATTTCAGTGGCAATATAATAGATATTTTGCCACATTTATCATTTTAACATTATAGCACAGTTAAAGGTACATTGCCATAGTTTCGTGGCAATCTGAGAAATTTTGGGTATTTTGGATAGAAGAGAGGGGTGTTTTTGGGCAATGTGACGATAACACGGTGATAAAAAAATCAGCGCATTTTGGTTCCTTTTCCGTGCCGGGAAAAGGAACGCCACGCGGCGAGCGATAAAGAAACAATTAGTAATTAAAAAGGCGGGCAGATACTGCTTTTCAGCAGTGTCTTACCCGCAATTATTTATTTTTTATTCTTTTAGAAAAAGCTCCGTTTTATTTTTTTGCAGGGCTCTGCCCCGCACCCCGGAAGCCTTTGTTAAAACTTGACCAAAAAATTACTTGCTTTTCTGCTGATTATGTCCGTCTGCCTGGGTCTTTGCGCCTGTCACGGCTCCAAGGACATGGCCAGCTTCGTGGTGCCGGATCACTTTGACACCTCCCGGGAGCACGAGATCACCTTCTGGGCCAAAAACGAGACCAACATCAATCAGGTACAGGTCTACGAACAGGCCATCGCCGACTTCC
>JAZSMR010000059.1:0-23183 GCA_045535965.1 Acutalibacteraceae bacterium | reverse complement strand
TTCGCTCCGATTTTATCCGCTTTAAACAAGCTATAATATAAAAACACATCCCGCCAAAACAATAAGAGACAGCAAGATGTGCTTCCTGCTGCCTCTTTGACTATTTACTGATTCTCGTTCTTTTTGCTTTTGGTTGTTTTTTTATAGCCGATAAAAGTTTTATTAATTCTCTGCAGTCCTGCTCAATTGCTAATTAACTCAGAATTCCATCTTCTTCTCAATATATGCCACAAGATCTTCAATCTTAATTCTCTCCTGCTGCATTGTGTCTCTCTCACGTACTGTTACACAGCCGTCCTCTGCACTCTCGAAGTCATAAGTAATACAGAAGGGAGTACCGATCTCGTCCTGGCGGCGGTAACGCTTGCCGATTGAGCCTGCGTCGTCGTACTCAACCATAAACTTCTTCTGAAGTGCATGGAAAACTTCTGTTGCACCGTCGTTCAGCTTCTTTGAAAGAGGAAGAACTGCTGCCTTGATGGGAGCCAGTGCAGGATGGAAGTGAAGCACAACTCTTGTGTCGTTCTTCTCTGCATCAACAACCTCTTCGTCATAAGCCTCTGTCATAACTGCAAGGAAGAGTCTCTCTACGCCAAGTGAGGGCTCAACAACATAAGGAATGTATCTCTCGTTGGTTACGGGATCAAAGTAGTCGAGTGTTTTGCCCGATACTGTTGAATGCTGAGTGAGGTCATAGTCTGTTCTGTCAGCTACGCCCCAGAGCTCGCCCCAACCGAAGGGGAAGAGGTACTCGAAGTCTGTTGTAGCCTTTGAATAGAAGCAAAGCTCCTCGGGATCGTGGTCACGGAGTCTTACGTTTTCTTCCTTGAGGCCGATGCTGTAAAGCCAATCACGGCAGTAGCTTCTCCAGTAGTCGAACCATTCAAGGTCTGTGCCGGGCTTGCAGAAAAATTCAAGCTCCATCTGTTCGAATTCACGCACACGGAAAATAAAGTTACCCGGTGTGATTTCGTTACGGAAGGATTTACCGATCTGAGCAACACCGAAGGGGACCTTTCTTCTTGTGGTACGCTGAATATTTGCGAAGTTTACGAAGATACCCTGAGCAGTTTCGGGTCTTAAGTAAAGCTCATTCTTGCTGTCCTCGGTTACACCCTGGAATGTCTTGAACATAAGGTTGAACTGACGGATATCTGTGAAGTTGTGAGCACCGCAATCGGGACAGGGGATACCCTTTTCATTTATATATGCTGTCATTTCTTCGTTTGACCAGCCTGCTACGTTGGTACCGTCGAAGCTTTCAATAAGGTTGTCGGCTCTGTGTCTTGTCTTACATTCCTTACAGTCCATAAGAGGGTCTGAGAAACCGCCGAGGTGGCCTGATGCAACCCATGTCTGAGGATTCATAAGAATAGCTGAGTCAAGACCTACATTGTAGGGGTTCTCCTGAACAAACTTCTTGAGCCATGCCTTTTTGATATTGCTCTTGAGCTCTGAGCCGAGAGGGCCGTAGTCCCATGTGTTAGCAAGACCGCCGTAGATTTCACTGCCTGCATAAACAAAACCTCTGCCCTTACAGAGAGCAACCAGCTTTTCCATTGTTTTTTCTGTGTTCTTGAGCATTTTAATTAGCTCCTTTCATTTATATATCGCTGTTTATAAATTATAAAACTGTTTCTATTAATAATAATATATGAAAGGTGTCATTGTCAAGAGAAAAAACGAAGAATTAACCGTAGGGGAGTTATTTAGTGTCTATCTTGACTTTTTTATTTTTTATGTAGTATAATTAACCATAACCTAAAGGAGGAATGTATTATGAAAAAACTTATTTCACTCGCACTCGTATTAATTATGGCTCTTTCTTTTGCTATCCCCGCCTGGGCCGCAGATGACACTCTTTCAGATGCTGAGATTACCGCCGCTGTTGACGCTGCCGCTGCTGCTATGGTTGCCACCGATGAGGACACTGCCGTTGAACCCAACGCTGCTCTCTATGCCGCAGTTGCCGCAGAAGCTGACACACCCGAAGAGGTTGCAAACTTCTTCTCAGGTTTTGTTTTTGTTGAAGACAGCGAAATCGAAGCAATATCCCAGAGAATTGCAGACTCCTGCAAATACAGAGTAACAACAATCGAAAACGGTAAGAAAACTGTTTATGTTGCTGTTGACCTTATCAAAAACCGCGAAATTTTCGATGCAAGAGTTTTCCTCAGTGCAACAGAGAAGCTTCTCAAGAAAGCAGAAGAAGCAGCAATCGCTGACGGTATGAATCAGAATCCCGATACTTATGATCTTATGTCCTATCATCACCTTGCAGGTGAGCTTGCTCTTCACATGATTCTTGCAGATGTTACTAATGACCTGGGCGCAACAAAGGGCAACAGCATTCTCAAGGATCTTTATGACAAATCAGTTGTTTCCGATCTCAACATCGACGAAAACAGAATCGCACCTGCTATTATTGAGTTCTTCGGTCATACAGTTATCTTCTTCCTTAAGACTTTCTTTAAAACTTTCAGCAACTTATAATTTTCTTACATAGTAACTGCCGTATCTTCGGGTACGGCAGTTTTTTTGGCTATTGCATTTTTTAGGTCTTTGGTGTTTAATATAATAGAAAGCAGGTGATACTGTGGCAGACAAAGCAAATGAAAAAGAAATAAGAAAGTATCTTCTTCCTTATGCAAGGGATATTATAATAGAAACTGTTGACGAAATAAATTCTACCAACGACGAAATGAAAAAACGCGCCTTGCAGGGCGAAAAAGAAATCACACTTCTTATTGCTGAAAGTCAGACCAAAGGCAAAGGCAGTAAGGGCAGATCTTTTTTTTCACCGGAAAATACCGGCTGCTATATGAGCTTTCTTCTTCGTCCCGGGTACACTGCCGAAGAATGCACCTTGCTGACAACTATGGCGTCCGCCGCTACGGCAGAGTCCATAGAAAAGGTCTCGGGACAAAAGGCTCAGATAAAATGGGTCAACGATATATATATTGAAAGGCGTAAGGTTGCAGGAATACTCACTGAAGCAAGCATTGCTAAAGGCGGCAAGCTTCTTGATTACGCCGTTGTGGGCATCGGCATAAACATCGCACCGCCTCAGGGCGGTTTCCCCGAGGAAATAAAAAACATAGCGGCAGCTGTTTCATCGGAAAACCCGGAAATCAAAAATCACCTCATAGGAGAGGTGATAAACAGATTTATATATTACTATCATAGCCTTCCGGAAAAAGAATACCTCAGCGAATACAGAAAAAGACTTTTCTTTATCGGAGAAGAAATAACTGTTATTGAAGCAGATAAAACCTATATCGCTGAAGCCTTGGACATAGATGATATGTGTCACCTTATTGTAAAAACCGAAACAGGTGAAAAAAAAGCTCTCTTTGGCGGTGAAATAAGTATAAAGCCGAAAAAGCAGCATAAATGCAGCAAAATACCCGACAGGTGATGTCGGGTATTTTACATTGAATGAGGTAACTATGAAAAAAATCAAAAAAACTATTATCTGTTTTTATATTAACTGTTTTACATCAATTCGTCAATAGTTGTCGCTTATCGTTAATATATTGTTAACAATAGTATAGCTTCAAAATATCTAAACAAATAGCCGCAAGCTTACCTCCATACGCCGCACCGCAATCAAGGGCAATATGCCCGTTCTTTGAATAAACCTTACCCATAAACTTCTGGTTGATAGCAACAGTAGGCGTGTGCCCCGTAATTAGATATTTGTTTTTGAAATAAACCCTTGAATAATCCGTCTCGGCAAAAACAAAATCCTCTTCATCATAATCCTCAAGGTCTTTGTCCGCATCAAACTTGTCTATACCCGCGTGGGTAAGCACAAAAGTCTTTCCGCCTGCGTCAATCTCTTCAAAGGGTTGAAACTCTGAAAGATAATCGATTATGCTTTCCTTGTCTTCATCGCTGAGACTGAGAAAATCGCTGACAGTCTTTTCGCTCTTCATAGAAAGCCATTTCTCAAACTCTGCTTTTTCTTCGCCCGTAAGGAGTTCTTTTGCTTCTTCCATAGTCTTAGCGTTAATAATTAACGGAAAAAGCTTTCTCGCCATATACTCGTGCTCGCCGAGTACCGGATAAATATTTGCACGGTACATCATATCTTTGAGGATTTCAATGGAATCTTCGCCGATATCTATTACATCACCCAGCACAAAAACCGCATCTGTGTCCGCAGGTGAAATTTTAGAGAGCATTTCATCGTATTTTTCCTTATTACCGTGAATATCACCGATTACATATATCATATTGTTTCTCCTTTGTTATTTAGTAATAAGCAGTTCGTTGTTCTCAAGGAACTCGTCGTAGGTTTCCTTTCTGTCATATACACCGTCAGGTCTGAATTCAATAATTCTGTCTGCAATAGACTGAACAAACTGATGGTCGTGTGAAGTAAAGAGAAGTGCGCCCTTGAACTTGATAAGTGCATTGTTGAGGGCAGTAATTGATTCAAGGTCAAGATGGTTGGTGGGTTCGTCGAGTATAAGTACATTTGCGCCGCTGAGCATCATTTTGCAAAGCATACAGCGTACTCTTTCACCACCGGAAAGAACCTTTGCCATCTTTGTTGCTTCTTCACCCGAGAACATCATTCTGCCGAGCCAGCCTCTTACATCAGTTTCAAACTGAAGGTCTGAATATTTTCTTATCCAGTCTATAAGGCTGTCTTCAACACCGTCAAAGAATTCTGAGTTATCACTTGGGAAATATGCCTGTGAGGTTGTAACACCCCATTTGAATGTACCCTCGTCAGGCTCCAGTTCGCCTGTGATAATTTTAAAGAATGTTGTCTTTGCAACTGCGTCAGTACCCACAAAAGCAACCTTTTCATTAGGTCTTATGGTGAAGCTGACATTGTCAAGTACTTTTCTGTCGCCTATAGTTTTGCTAAGGCCCTCAACAACAAGCATATCGTTGCCGATTTCTCTGTCGGGCTTGAACTCAACAAACGGGAAACGTCTTGATGATACGGGCATATCTTCAAGTACAAGATTATCAAGTAACTTCTTACGGCTTGTAGCCTGCTTTGATTTTGAAGCATTGGCGCTGAATCGTGCAATGAACTCCTGAAGCTCTTTCATTTTTGCTTCAGTTTTCTTGTTCTGTTCGCGCATCTGTCTCTGAGCCATCTGAGTATACTCGTACCAGAAGTCGTAGTTACCTACATACATAGTAATTTTACCGAAGTCACAGTCAGCAATATGTGTGCACACCTTATTGAGGAAATGTCTGTCATGGCTGACAACAATAACGGTGTTTTCAAAGTTCATGAGAAACTCTTCGAGCCAGGCAATAGCTGCAACATCAAGATGGTTGGTAGGCTCGTCAAGAAGAAGAATGTCGGGGTTGCCGAAGAGTGCCTGAGCAAGGAGCACCTTAACTTTCTGCTCACCTGTAAGCTCTTTCATAAGCATATAGTGGAATTCATTATGGATACCAAGAGCATTAAGGAGAATTTCCGCATCACTTTCTGCACTCCAGCCATCCATTTCGGCAAACTCTTCTTCGAGTTCGCTTATTCTTATACCGTCTTCTTCCGTAAACTCTTCCTTTGAGTAGAGCTTTTCTTTTTCGTCCATAATTTCAATGAGCTTTTCATTGCCCATAAGGACAGTTCTTATAACATCATATTCATCATAAGCAAAGTGGTCCTGCTTTAAAACTGAGAGTCTCTCACCGGGAGTAATTGTAACATAGCCTTTATTAGGCTCTATCTCACCTGAAAGGATTTTAAGAAAGGTACTTTTACCTGCACCGTTTGCACCGATAAGACCGTAACAGTTACCTTTGGTGAAATTCATTGATACGCTTTTAAAAAGCTCTCTTCCGCCGTACTGAAGAGTTACATTATTTGTACTTATCATCTCATCACTTCCTGTTATATAATTTTGGCGTTAACTTTTTAATTATATCATAGATTTGGTAATATATCAACTTTAATTTGATGTAAAAGTGAGGTCGGTGGCTCCGTCGCCGTGAACGGCGCGAGAGAGCTTTAAGGGCACTCTCGGAAATCGCCCGAAGCGATTTCACGGAGCCACACTTCCCCTCTATCTCAATCTTACGGAAATCGTCAGTGACGGACGTAAAAAGGAATTCATAAGCGGAAAACAGAAACGTAGCGGTATAGCGGTCGAGCAGTAAATTGGTCTTATACCGAGTGCGAATATGACAAGGCTGAGGAAGTCGAATCTGTAGCGGCTCATTAAATATCAGTAAGCGGAAAATAGAGCTGTTCGGCAGACGAGCAGAGGTAAAGCAGGCGGCAGCAATTGAAAAATTACCGATAAGCAGAAACCTTCTTTTCTTATACTGCGGTGAGCAGAAAGGGAGCAAACAGAGAAGTAAATAAACAGCCTGACACGGTAATTTTTCATCTTGCGGCAGAATAGAGAAAAGCGTGTTTTTGCATACTGTTGTCACAACCGACAAAAGTATGAGCCTCCGCGGCTTGAGCGGTGCAGAGCGCATAAGAAACAACAAACAAAAACAACAAAAGCAGAACATATAAGCTTCGTCAGTAACTACCTTACATATTAGAGAAACAAAAAAACGGCGGGAAAGACGTTGTTTTTTAACAAGCCTTTCCCGCGCCGTCAATAATATTTAATTAAATCTTAAACACAATTTAACCGTTTGTGGTGGGACTCTGTCCCACACCCTGCAAACTTTTGTAAAAGTTTGACAAAACTTTACTTGTTTTAATTATGCTTTGTCTGCACAGCCAAGAACTGTTTCGATCTTGTGTGAAACAACACCCTCAATAGCATCTCTTGCAGGTGTAAGATACTGTCTGGGATCAAAGTGCTTGGGATTCTCGCTGAAATGCTTGCGAACAGCAGCTGTCATAGCAATACGGATGTCTGAGTCAACGTTGATCTTGCAAACAGCCATTGATGCAGCTTCACGAAGCATATCCTCGGGAATACCGATAGCATCAGGCATTTCACCGCCATAAGCGTTGATTGTCTTAACGTCTTCCTGATTAACTGATGAAGCACCGTGAAGAACGATGGGGAAACCGGGAAGCTTTTCTTCAACTTCCTTGAGAATGTCAAAACGGAGCTGAGGCTTCTGACCGGGCTTGAATTTGTAAGCACCGTGGCTTGTACCGATAGCAATAGCAAGTGAGTCAACACCTGTTCTTGTAACGAAAT
The DNA here is from genome assembly GCA_045535965.1 of Acutalibacteraceae bacterium. Lineage (GTDB taxonomy): Bacteria > Bacillota > Clostridia > Oscillospirales > Acutalibacteraceae > UBA6857. The sequence goes on along the minus strand of JAZSMR010000059.1, from coordinate 16,035 downwards.
CGTAAACCTGAGCGGGATCTGTGAAGTTAGCATCTTCTTCGCTTACGTTAACATCGTCTTCGATACCTGCAAGCTGACCGAGTTCGCCTTCAACAACAACGCCGTGTGCATGAGCGTAGTCAACAACCTTCTTTGTAAGAGCTACGTTATCTTCATAGTCAAGGTGTGAGCCGTCGATCATAACTGATGTGAAGCCGCCGTCGATGCAAGCCTTACATGTTTCGAAGTCAGGACCGTGATCAAGATGAAGAGCAATGGGAAGACCTGTTTCTTCTGCAGCAGCCTTAACCATAGCTACAAGATAGCCGTGAGCAGCATACTTTCTTGCACCTGCTGATACCTGAAGAATTACAGGTGAGTTGTGCTTCTTAGCAGCTCTTGTGATACCCTGGATAATTTCCATGTTGTTTACGTTGAAAGCACCGATAGCGTATCCGCCCTTGTATGCATCTTCAAACATCTTTTTTGTTGTTACTAATGCCATAGTAGATTACTCCTTTATTATAAATAATATTTATTTACTTGATTGAAAGTATACTCTTTTCCTTTTGTATTGTCAAGACTTGATCGTCTCTTACAGCGGAGTATACTGAAGGGCAAAGCAGTGTGAACGGATACGGCCTTCCATAACCTTGATTCTGAAGTCGTTACCCGTGAGCACCATGCCGCCTACATTGATAGTTGAAACGTAGCCTATATCTTCGCGTACAGCCTGGTCATGAGTGAGTATAGTGAGCCAGGTTGAGGGATCGCCTGAAAGGTTTACCTTAAGGTCATTGTTTGATTCGATAAGCTTTTTGAGGTCTGCACTTGTGATTGTGTAAACTGACTTGAATTCGTTGTCAAGATAGTCCCCGTAGCTCTTTCTGCCGCCTGCAAGGTATGAAACGTGAGTTTCGGAGTTTTTACCCCATACGTTGTAGTAAGATGTTGTCTTGCCTGCGCTCATTGCGTGGAAAGGTGTGAGAGCTGCGCCGTCACCGTAAGAAATATAGAAGCCGTTTCTCATAACATCGTCAACTACATTGTACACTGCCGTAGAGGGACTTGTGGCAGTGAAAGCAGTGGCATCGGCGTCAAGCTTATATTTATAGTGTTTTGCGAAGGTATATATAGCAACACACTGAGCCTTGAGAGCCTCCTGATGGAAGGTTGAGCCCATTTCCGATTCCAGAGCTCTTGCAAGATACTCTCTTGTATCGTACTTTGTGCCTGCATAAGTTATTTCTTCGGGATAAACATCACCCTGGACAATTTTTGTATTCGGGTCGTAGTAATAGTGAGCAAGAATTTCTGCCCATGTCCAGCCCTGATTTGCAAGGTAGTTTGCGCCTGTCTGGCTCATACCTACGCCGTGACCGTAGCCGAAAACATAGAAGGTGAAAATACCGCTTGTTGAGGGCTGAGGAGCCGCAGTAGATGAAGCAGTAATATCTGTTGCACCTGTTTCGTTATTCGGAAGAACCGGGTTAGTGGGGGTTGAACCGAAGGGGTCCGTTGTTGAAGGTGCAGTTGTTGAAGTGCTTGTTACCGGTGGCGGTAAAGTAGTTGTTGTAGGCTCATCTCCGCCGATCATATTGATAACGAGAATAATCGGAATAATAATAACAAGAAGAAGAGCAGCCACAATACCTATCATTTTAGGTGTTATAACAACAGGCTCTTTTTTCTTTGGTTCGGCAGGAGCTTCTGCTTCTGCCTTTCTTGCTTCGGCACGGAGCTTTTTACAGATCATACCGGAAAGAAGAGTAACGGCGTGAGGAAGCACAATTGAAAGATTGGTGGGATCGCTAATATTGATTTTCTTTGCACCGGCTGTCTCCGAATCAACAACGGCAGCAAAAGCATAGTAAACGATATTACCGTCTTCGCTGTATGAGGAGAAAATATCAGATACAGCACCGCCGAAGTCAGCACCTGTGCTCATCATTGCCTCTCTTGCCCTGGCAATAACAGCGGCTGATTCATTTGCGTCGCTATTGTCGTTTCCGCTTTCAACGTCAGCGAATTTAATTGTGTCTGTCAGATAGTCAATCTTGTCGTAGAGGTTATATATCCACATAGTGGCTTCGCTTGTGGCAAGAGCAAGGGTCTTTTCTCTTTCATATAAGACATTGACCATATCCGTAACAGCAGGGATAAGGTCGAAGTCGGGCATTTGGATTTCACCCTCGACACCCATTTCAGCAAGGGACTCTTCTCTCGAGATAATCTGCTCTACGAGAGCAGCAATCATCGTATCAACTCTTGTAAAGTCAAGAGGCAAGCAGGTAAGTCTTCCGCCTGAAACAAGAGTTGAAAAGCCGCTGTAAAGTCCGTCACCGCTCAGAAGGCTTATAGCGCCGATAGGTGAAAGACTGTGTCCTTCCATATCTATATTGCTGAGCTCTGTGTCGTTATTTTTGGCAATGGCCTCTGCAACAGAGGAGTTCTGTGTACCCTGAAGTGAGAAATAGGGAATAAGAGCAGCTTTTACGTCTGTAAAATCTCTGTTTTCTGCGGCAATGATAACGTGCTCACCGTCTGAAAGAGAAATAGCGGCAGCTTCAAAAAGAGCATCGTAGCTGTCAAATCTTTCAACATTTTCCTCCTGAAGACCCTTTTCTTCAAGAGAAAGGCAGATTTTAAAAACAGTATCTGACGAAAAAGCAGAGAGATTTTCTAAGATAAACAGTTTCATCATTTTTTAACCTCCTGTTAGCTGGCAAACCACTGGCTTGCGTTTTTATATGGATTGGTCATTCCTTTTTTGCTGTAATACGCCTGGGGATATCTTGGCTTTGAGTTGACAACTGCTCTTGAGGTATCAACGGCAGTTTTTTCTCCGGGTCTTACAAGCCTTGCAACAACAACGAAACGGGCATCGTCGAATTCGTGTGAGCAGGTTGAAAGAGTAAGTAATTTATCTGAGGGAAGCACATCAACGCCTGTATCGTAAAGAGAGCGCTGAGCCAGTTCGCTTAAGTATGTTGACATTTTGCTTGCAGAGCTGAGATTGGTGAAATAATAAGGGAAAATATATCCGTTATCGCCTGATGCATAGCCGTTAGTAATAAAAGCACCGATAACCTTCCACTGATAATCCTTATATAAGGTGTTGAAGGAAATTACGGGAGCTGCCTTATAGCCTGCAAGGGTCTTATACTTATCAAGAGCACCGAAAATGGTGCCGTTATTCATGTGATGACCGAAAATTACAGTATTCATATCAAGGTGGTTATAGGACATATTGTTAAGGTGAGTCACAAAGGGACAACCGTATTTGGTTTTAGCTCCGTAGAAGTTTTTGTTGAGGTATGTTTCGTCATCGTCTGTCTGCACAACAGGGAGATTGAGATTTACTCCTGCTGCTGAAAGATAACCTACAAAGTCCTGATTTTCACCGTAAAGCTTGGCGTATTTCAGCTGAATGTTAGCCGGGAAAAGAACATTGGGATAATCCTCTTTTATCTGCTGCCACTGTTCTTCGGGAGTAAGAGGCTTAGTTGTGGTTTTATCCTCGTCCTTATCCTTGTCCTCGTCTTTATCTGTTGAAGGCTCAGTGAGGATAAGTTCACCTGCCTCTTCCATTACATTATCATTCTGCATTGAAAGTCGCCACTCATTGATAAGCATGCCTGCGGAAATTACTATTGCAATAATTGCCACAGCGAGTACAACACGTCGTATAATCTCACTTTTTGCAAGAGGCTTCTTTTCACCGTCATCCTCTGAAGAGTCTTCTTCATAAGGGGGCAGGTCCTCTTCAAATTCCTCGACCTCAAGAACAGGTTTTACTGCGTTATAGGCTGCAAAGCTTATATCACCCGTATCGCTGTCCGTATACATATCTTCCTCTGAAAGCGTTTCTGTTTTTATGACAGGAGCTTTTTTGATTGTGGGCCTTTTGATACTGTCAATGGAAACTTCCTCGTAGTCAACGGTGCTTTCGGAAACTGTTGTCTCTTCCTCTGCCTCGCCTTTTTCAGAATAAGCTGAAGTTTTAACGGAGTCCGCAAAGCTCACACCAACATTTCCGTTAAAGGCAGAGCCGTCTTTGTTTTCAAAGTCGGGGCTCTGGAAAAGAACTCTTGTACCGGGGTTATATTCGTCTTTGTCGGCTTCGGGCTGTATCTGAGGCTGAGGAGCCTGAGGGTAAGCACCGTAGGGTACATACTGCACAGGTGGCATCTGCTGAGGATAAACCGGCTGCTGAGTACCCGGGTCAAATACCGGATAATAAGCAACGCCCTGCGGAGGATAAGGCTGACCCTGAGGATTTACGGGAATATACTGATAGATCGGCTGCTGAGTCTGAGGCGCAGGCTGACCCTGAGGGGGTATGGGGGCAATTACCTGCTGTATTGCCTGCCTTTCCTGCTGCTTGGGAGGCAGAGTAACCTGAGGCTTGGGTCTTGACGGCATATTCTTATTACTGCCATTTTTTATTACGGGAGGCTTTTCTGCACCTGATGGCAAAGTGTCGTCTTCAAAAATGTTTTTCATTCTGCATTTTCCTTTATATATTATTAATCGGGTTTTTACTCCGAGAGAATTGCGAGTCTCAATTCGTTGAAAGCGTTTGAGGAAGCCACATGGCGGTTATAGTCACGGCAGGAAGCACCTCTGTGACCGGTCTGAAGCTTTTTGACACGGACTGTTTTTTCACTTGATACGGCAATATATATTGTGCCGACCTCTTCTTCGTCGCCGGGACCGGCATAGCCTGTGATGCTCACGCCGTAATCGGCATCGGCTGAAAGTCTTATGCTCTGTGCCATTTCTTTTGCGCACTCGGCGCTAACGGCAGTGTACTTTTCTAAGGTTTCTTTCTCTACACCAAGGAGTCTGTGTTTGATTTCATTGGCGTAGGAAACCACACCGCAGTGAAAAATCTGACTTGCGCCGGAAATATCCGTGAGTCTTTTGGCGCAAAGTCCGCCCGTGCAGCTTTCTGCAAAGGCTACTGTCTGCTTTCTTTCCATGAGAAGCTTTGCGACTGCTTCTTCAATGCTGCCGCAATCAATACCGTAGATATAATCGCCGAGTCGGGATTCAATCTCCTTTATTACGGGGGATATGAGCTTTCCGGCCTCTTCTTCGTTTTCTGCTTTGGCGGTAACTCTTAAAAGAGCCTCTCCGCTTTTAGCATAGGGGGCAACTGTAGGATTGCTGCCCGAGAGTAAATCTTCCACCTTTTCCGACATAGCACTTTCACCTATGCCGAAGGTGCGTATATTTTTTGAGAGGATAACCTCATCGGTAAACTTTTTAAAATAAGGCTCCACACTTTCGCGGTACATGGGGATCATCTCTTTTGGAGGACCCGGGAGAATAACAATAGTCTTGCTGTCCTTTTCCATAATGAATCCCGGTGCTGTACCGTTACGGTTTTCTAAAATGATACTGCCCTCAGGCACAAGAGCCTGTTTTTTGTTGCTTTCGGGCATTGTAATATTTTTTGAACAGAAGTAGCTTTCTATTTCTTTGAGTATACTGTCGTCAAGGAAAAGCTCCCTGCCGAAATATTCGGCGCAGGTTTCTTTTGTAAGGTCATCGGGTGTGGGACCGAGACCGCCTGTGAGAATAACAGCATCACATCTCCCGAATGCGGTATCGAGTGCATCGGTGAGTCTTTCCTTGTTGTCGCCTACGGTGCAGTGATGAGTCACACCGATACCGATAGAAGCGAGAGCCTTGGAAAGATATTGCACATTGCTATTGAGTATATCACCTAAAAGTATTTCTGTGCCGACACTGATAAGTTCACAATTCATAAAAGCTAACCTCTTTCAAAATAAAATCAATCTACTGATTCGTATTTTACGCCCTCGATAGCCCTTTCAATCATTTCGCTGAAATCTACTGCTCTTTCTGCTTCTTCAATCTGCTGAAGAGTCGGTCTTGTTCTCGGATGCCTGGGAGTAAAGACAGTGCAGCAGTCCTCATAGGGAAGAATTGATGTTTCGAATGCACCTATCTTTCTTGAGATAGTGATGATTTCGTCTTTATCCATACCGATAAGAGGACGGAAGACGGGCATATTCACTGCCGCATCTGTGCATGCGATTGCACCTAAGGTCTGTGAAGCTACCTGACCGAGGCTTTCGCCTGTTACAAGAGCACCGCAGGTATCTCTTTCTGCAAGTCTTACGGCAATTTTCATCATAAGTCTTCTCATAATGATTGTGAAAAGATCTTCGGGACACTTCTCTTTTATTGTTTCCTGAATTTCAGTAAAGTTTACTACGGCGAAGTTTACTCTGCCGCTGTATTTTGCAACGATTGAAACGAGATCTCTTACCTTCATTTCAGCTCTCTGACTTGTATAAGGAGGAGCCGCAAAATGAATAGCTGTAAGCTGAAGACCTCTTTTTGACATCATATAGCCTGCAACGGGTGAATCAATACCGCCGGAGACGAGAAGAGCAACTCTGCCTGCTGAGCCGACAGGCATACCGCCTGCACCCTTTATCTGATTGCCGTGGATAAAGACATTGTTGTCTCTTACTTCAACGGTAACGATAATGTCGGGGTTATGGACATCAACGGACAAGGTTTTGATATTTCTTAAAAGATGTGCACCTACTTCACGGCATATTTCAGGTGAAGTCATGGGGAAGCGCTTGTCGCTTCTTTTTGCATTTACCTTGAAGGTTTTTACGCTTCTGAGCTCATCGCCGAGATATTCGAGAGTAACCTTTTTGATAAGGTCGAAATCTTTTTCAGTTACTGCGGCTCTTGAGAAAGCGGCGATACCGAAAACCTTTTTGAGGGTTTCAACTGCTTCGTCGAAGTCGATATCCTCTTCGCAGGGCTCTGCAATAATTGTTGACTGTGACTTTGTGAAGCGGAATTTGCCCACATTGTTCATCAGTCGTCTTTTCATATTTTTAACGAGTATGTCTTCAAAGGTGCTTCTGTTGAGACCCTTCAAGGCAAGCTCACCGTTTTTTACAAGTAATACTTCTTTCATTTTTTACCTCTTCCTGATGGTGGTCATTGCTTTTTTTATGCCTTCGATGAAATAGTCAAGCTCTTCCTTTGCCGTAAATCTCGAAAGGCTGACTCTGAGTGAGGAGTCGATTATATTATTATCAAGTCCCATAGCCGTAAGCACGTGGCTTTTGTGTCCCTTTGCACAGGCTGAGCCTGAGGAGACATATATTCCCATACCCGAGAGAAGATTCAGCACTGTCTCTGAGCGGAGTCCCTCAAGAGAAACGTTGACAATATAGGGAAGCGCATCGTCGGGGCTGTTTATTATAACACCGTCGAGACTGCGGAGCTCACTTACAAAAGCATCTCTGAGCCTTGTGACTTTTTCAAGGCTGTCTTTAATCTTAAGCTCCTCTACTGCACCGAAAAAGCCTGCAATAGCCGGCATAGGCTCAGTGCCGGGACGCATATCTTTTTCCTGACCGCCGCCGAAAACTCTCGGTGAAAGCTTAGTGCCGTTTTTGATAAACAGAGCACCGACACCCTTGGGACCGTGGATTTTGTGTGATGAAACGCTCAGCAGGTCTGTGCCGAGCTTTTTTACGTTTATCTGTACCTTGCCGAATGCCTGCACCGCATCAACATGGATAAGTGCGGGAGAATTCTTACGTTTAACGATATTCTTTATTTCCTGCACAGGCTCGACAGTACCGACTTCATTGTTGACTGCCATAATACTGACAAGGACTGTCTTTTCGTCGACTTCCTTTTCGAGCACGGATAAATCAATAAGACCTTTGCTGTCAACGGGAATTTTAACTACCTCAAAGCCTTCGCTTTCAAGCTTATCAAAGCACTTATGTACACTGGGGTGCTCAATGACAGAGGTGATTATTTTGTTGCCCTTTCTTTTTCCTGCATACGCAGCGCCGAAAATTGCAATGTTGTTGCTTTCCGTACCGCCGCTTGTAAAATATATTTCTTTTTCGTCGCAGGATAATGTCTTAGCAAGAGCACGTCTGCTCTGAAGTAAAAGCATATCGGCTTCAATGCCTTTTGTGTGAAGTGAAGAGGGGTTACCCCAACATTCGTCTATAGCCTTTATGATATTTTCTCTGGCACTTTTACAGGGCTTGGTTGTTGCACTGTTATCAAGATAAGCTGTCAATGGGCATACCTCCTCATAATAATCACCATACATTATACTATAAATAAGCAATTTATGCAATGAATCAGACAAAAAATTAGGGATATTTTTGTGAATACTTCGTAAAATAATTTTAGTTAATTTTTATAAAACCAACATTAAAAGGGGAAATGTATATGAATTCGAGACAGAAAAAGTATTTTATCAGGGCAATCAGCTTTTTAAGCATCGCCTGCATAGTACTGACGGTGAGCACCGCAGTATATGCAAACAAGGCGCAGAAATATAAATTCGTCACGGAGATAGCTTATGAAAGAGCCCTTAATGAGCTTTGCGAAAGCCTTGACAACATTACCGTAAGCTTGCAAAAGGGCACTTACTGTTCAACGGGAAAAATGCTCTCGGATATAGGCAACGACCTTACGAGAGAGGCCTCCTGCGCTAAGATATCCTTGAGTCAGCTGACAGACGAAAATATCATAACCGAGGAGATATATAAATTTCTGTCACAAATAGGTGCATTCACTCTTTCTGCCGTAAAAAATCAGGACAAGCTTTCCCTTAGTAATAAGCAGCAAGAAAGTCTGAAATCACTTCTTGAATATTCACAGAGCCTGAGTGAAAGCTTAGGTAAAATAAGAGCGGCCAGCTTTGACGGAAGTATAGCAAATGAGGTCAGTAAAAGCACACTCTCACTTTCTTCGGCAGAGTCCCCAAGGAGCTTTTCAGAGTCTATGACAGACGCAGAGCAGAGTTTTGCAGACTATCCGACACTCATTTATGACGGCCCTTTTGCAGACAGCATCCTCAATAAAGAGGGAGGAAAAATGTTGAAAAACCTCGATGAAATAACAAAAGAAGAGGCAAAACAAATTGCCGCAGAGTTTATGAAAACAAATCCCGAAAGCCTCAGAGAAGAGTCGGATGTAAATTCGCAGTTTGGACTTTACTGCTTCAGCAAGGGGGATGCAGGAATTGCCCTGACAAAGAAAGGCGGAAAACTTTGCTATATGCTGAATCCGAGGGATACGGGCGAAGAAACCATAAGCAGCGAAGAGGGAATAAAGAGAGCAAAAAAATTCCTTAAAGAAGTGGGTTACACTTCGCTTAAGGAAAGCTACTATTCAATTTATGACGGCGTGTGTACCGTTAACTTCGCATACATTAGTGAAGGGATAATTCACTACAGTGACCTCATAAAAGTCAGTGTTGCTCTGGACAGCGGAGAAATCCTTTCCGCAGATGCCAGAGGGTATATTATGAATCATAGTAAAAGAGATATCTACGAGGAAAAAATCTCTTTAGAAGAAGCGAGAAAAATTCTTTCCGACGATCTTAAAATCATATCGGAGAACACTGCCGTAATACCCCTTGATACAGGCAAAGAGGCATACTGCTACGAGTTCAGATGCAAAGATAAAAAAGGTCAGGAAGTACTCGTATATATTGATAAACTCAGCGGTGAAGAAAGGGATATTTTACTGCTTCTTTACAGTGACGGCGGAGTGCTGACGAGATAAATTAGCAATTAGCAATTAGCAATTAGCAATGAGCAATGCGGTCGCGGATTTACCTGTCTTTATAAGTCGGCTCCATACCGCGGAGAAAGCTTTAATAAAACAGGAAATGAGTAAAATTATAAGAGGCGGCTTCAAGTGAAGTTGCCTCTTTTTCAAGTATTGAGTTTTAGTTTGGCGGGTAGTTTCTGACTCTTTTATCCAAGGTGAAGCGGATAAAATTGCGGAGCGAAGCGACCCTTATTGCTAATTGCTAATTACTAATTGCTAATTTATTTGATGCATCTCGAGCAAGGTGAATATCCGCCGGATTTGATTTTGTCCGCTGATATTGGGATTTTGGATTTACTCAGATATGAGCAGGAGCCTACGTGATATTTCTTGCCGCTCTGAGTTACAAAATAAGGCCCTGACGTGCTTGGGGCTTTGGTGGTTGTTGCCGACTCTTCCGTTCCCTTTTGTGTTGTATCGGCTTTTGTTGCAGCAGTTTCGTTTTTCGTTACAGAAAGGCTTTCTTCTGTGGGTGTAAAGTCTGATTCTTCGGAAACAGTCGGCATTTCTGTTTGGGATTCTTCCTCTGCGGGCGGTAGGATAACTTCACTGTCAGAGGAGATTTCCATTTGCTTTACCAATGCTCCGAGTACCTCTTCGCAGTTATTGATTTTTATCATTGCCTCGTCATATTTCTGAGATAGTATGGTCATTTTCTGATGTTCACTGTATGCCACAGCAAAAGCAAGAACTGTCACTATAAAAGAAAAAACTAACAGTATACTTATGCTCTTAGGTGCCAGAGCAGCGCTCAAATATTTTTTCCGCCTTTTATTTTTATCGTTCATAGATTTTATCCCCTCTCTCTGCAACTGTTATTCTATCACCTGTAAAGAACAATGTCAAACCTTAAAACACGGCACATATTGAAAGCTGAAAATAACAACATTTTCCATAAAAAGAAAAGACTTTTGCACCTAAAGTTGAGCAAACTACTAAAGATTAACAAAAAAACTTAAAATGTATTGAAATAAATACGCTTTTTGTGTATCATATAAAATAGCGAAAAGTTTGGATTTGATGTTCCAGCTTTTGAAAAAATAACACATGGGGTGATAATTTGAAAGTACAATTTACAGAAACAATTCTCAGAGATGCCAACCAGTCACTTATTGCAACAAGAATGCCTTTCTCAGACTTCGAACCCATTCTCAGTGAGCTTGACAAAGCAGGCTATTATTCACTGGAATGCTGGGGCGGTGCAACCTTCGACTCATGTCTTCGTTACCTTAATGAAGATCCGTGGGAAAGACTCAGAAAGATCCGTAAGGCTTGTCCCAATACAAAGCTTCAGATGCTTTTAAGAGGACAGAACCTCTTAGGCTATAAGCACTATCCCGATGATGTTGTAAGAGCATTCATCAGAAAATCAGTTGAAAACGGTATTGATATTATCCGTATATTCGACGCACTCAACGACCTTCGCAATATCGAGGTTGCTGTTGATGAAACACTCAAGTGCGGTGCACATCCTTCAGGCACCATCTGCTACACACTTTCTCCTATCCATTCACTTGAAAATTATGTGAAGCTTGCTAAGGATATGGAAAAGATGGGCGTTATGTCAATCTGTATCAAGGATATGGCAGGTATCATGGGTCCCCAGGAAGCTTACGACCTTGTCAAGGCTATCAAGGCTGAGGTTAAACTTCCTCTTGTTGTTCATACACACTCAACAACAGGTCTGGGTGCTCTCACACTTCAGAAGGCTGTTGAAGCAGGCGCAGACGTAATCGATACTGCTATTTCATGCTTCTCGGGCGGCACATCACAGCCTCCCACGGAAACACTTGTTTACTCCTTCAAGCAGCAGGGATATGAAGTTGATGTAAATATGGAAACACTCAAGAAGATCAACGACTTCTTCAAGCCCATCAGAGCAAAGGCGCTCGAAAGCAAGCTTCTCAATCCCGTTGTTCTTGCAACAGATACAGACGCTCTGGTTTACCAGGTACCCGGCGGTATGCTTTCAAACCTCGTTGCTCAGCTTACAGCTGCAGGCAAGCTTGACAAGTTTGAAGAGGTGCTCGCAGAAGTGCCAAGAGTAAGAGAAGACTTAGGTTATCCTCCTCTTGTAACTCCCATGAGCCAGATGGTTGGTGTTCAGGCAACATCAAACGTACTCGCAGGCGAAAGATACAAGAACATCTCCAAGGAAATCAAGAACTACTTCTTCGGCTTCTACGGCAAGGCTCCCGGCGAAGTAAATGCTGAGCTCGCAAAGAAAATTCTCGGCGACGAACAGCCCGTAACCTGCCGTTTCGCTGACACTCTCGAGCCCTATTTCGAAAAGGCTAAGGCGGAAATCGGCGACAAGGCAAAGAGCGATGAAGACGTTCTTTCATATATTGCATTCCCAACACAGGCAGAGGCTTTCTTTGATAAGCGTGACGAAAAGGCAAAGAACACCTTCAAGTACACAATCAGAGAAGCATAAGGAGGTAAAGAGATGAATACTATCTTAAATCTCCTTGACTCTTCTCTTGCTGTCATCGGCGGTGCTGACGGCCCGACAGTTATTACTGTTGCAGGCGACCTTCCTCTTCCTGCTATTACAGTTGCAGTTTTTGCAGTTGGCTTTATTGCTTATGTTTATATCGCTAAAGCTATAAACGCGAAGAAGGCTCCCACAGATGCAGCTTCAGCTCCTGCAGCAACTTCTGCTCCCGTTGCAGCACCTGCAGCGCCGGTATATACCGGACCCGTACTTACAGGAATCGAAGAAAAGGAAGCAGCAGTTATTATGGCTATCGTTTCCGATAAAACAGGAATTCCCCTTTCAAGACTCAAATTCCACTCAATCAAACTTATGGAGGATAAATAATTATGAAATATGTAGTTAATTTAAACGGAAAAAACTATGAAGTTGAAGTAACAGAACAGGAAGCAGTTGTAACAAACGTAAGTGCAGCTGCAGCAGCTCCCGTAGCAGCTCCCGCACCTGTAGCAGCTCCTGCTCCCGCAGCGGCACCCGTAGCTCAGGCAGTTTCAGCAGAAGGCACAACAATTCCTTCACCCATGCCCGGCACAATCCTCAGCGTTGCTGTAAGTGTAGGTCAGGCTGTCAAGTCAGGTGACGTGCTTATGGTTCTTGAAGCTATGAAAATGGAAAACGATATCGTTGCTCCCTGCGACGGTACAGTTAAGCAGATTCTCGTTTCAAAGGGCGCAACAGTAAACACAGACGACGTTCTCGCAGTTATCTGATTTGCGGAGGTATAACAAATGGCTGATTTACTCGCGAATTTTGCGACCCTTGAATTCAAGCAGGTTGCAATGTGGATAATTGGTGCACTTCTTATTTACCTTGCAATCAAAAAGGAAATGGAGCCCTCACTTCTTTTACCCATGGGCTTCGGTGCTATTCTTATCAACCTTCCCAATTCAGGCGCAAAGCATATTATTGACGTAATGTTCAGAGTCGGTATCGACAACGAATTCGGTGAGCTTATGCCCCTTGTTCTTTTCATCGGTATCGGTGCAATGATCGACTTTACGCCTCTTCTGACAAATCCGAAGCTTATGCTTTTCGGTGCAGCGGCTCAGTTCGGTATTTTCTTCACACTCTGCCTTGCATCACTTTTAGGCTTCGATATCAAGGACGCTGCCTCAATCGGTATCATCGGTGCTGCAGACGGCCCCACAGCTATTGCTGTTTCAATGGAGCTTGGTTCAAAGTATATCGGTGCTATCATGGTTGCCGCATATTCCTATATGGCTCTCGTCCCCCTGGTACAACCTCCCATTATCAAGCTTTGCACAACTAAAAAAGAGCGTCTTATCCGTATGGACAACACAGCAGGTAAGGCTCCCTCAAAGCTTACAAAGATTCTTTTCCCCATCGTTGTTACAATTATCGTTGGTCTTGTAGCTCCCGATGCTGTTGCTCTTATCGGTTTCCTTATGTTCGGTAACCTTATCCGTGAATGCGGTGTTCTTAACTCACTTTCAGAAACAGCTCAGAAGGTGCTTGCAAACCTCGTAACAATCTTCCTCGGTGTTACAATCGCTGCACGTATGCGTGCAGAGGAATTCCTCACAGTTGACACCTTACTTATTATCGGTCTCGGACTTTTTGCTTTCATCTTCGATACATTTGCAGGTGTTATGCTGGCAAAGTTAATGAACCTTTTCTCAAAGAAGAAGATCAACCCCATGATCGGTGCTGCAGGTATCTCTGCATTCCCCATGTCAGCACGTGTTGTTCATAAGATGGGTCTTGAGGAAGACAATCAGAACTTCCTTCTTATGCACTCAATCGGTGTTAACGTTTCAGGTCAGATTGCTTCTGTTATCGCAGGCGGTCTTATACTTACATTCTTCAGCTAAACAGGGAGGAAAAAGATTATGAATTTTGCTATTGATTTTCAGGCGTTTCTCGATTCTCTTCCTTATATGGGTAAAGGAATGCTCGGCATTTTCGTTGTAACAGCAGTAATTGTTCTTTTCGTAAATGCTCTCAACAGTTTACCTGAGAAGAAAGATAAAGAAGATAAATAAAGTTAAAGAAAAAGAGGCTATCGCTTCTGATAGTCTCTTTTCTTCATAATTAATTTGGGAGGAACTCAAATGCTCAATAATATGAAAATGCCATTAAGTGAAGCACTGGCTGTTTCTCTTATAGGCATAGTTACCGTTATGATAATCCTTGCAGTCATTGCCGGTCTGATAATTCTTGTTTCAAAGACAATAAGAGCTATTGAAGCTAAAGCGTCCGGCTCTGAAAAAGTAGCCGCAACGGCTCCTGCGGCAGTGTCCCCTATAGCGGCACCCGCAGCAGGTCAGACGCAGGGTCAGGTAGACCTTATCGGTACCGATGAAAAGGAAGCCGCTGTTATTATGGCTATTGTCAGCAACAAAAGCGGCATTCCCCTTGAAAGACTCAGCTTCAAGTCTATTAAACTCATAGAAGACGAAAAGAAAGGAGACAAATAAGATGATAAGTGATGTTCTTACAGGTTTATGGGAATCTTCCGGATTTTCAGCACTTTTTGTTGACGGTGCTTTTCTCTGGCAGAATCTCGTAATGATTCTCGTTTCCTTTGTTCTTCTTTACTTTGCTATTGCAAAGAAGTGTGAGCCCTTACTTCTTGTTCCTATTGCTTTCGGCATTCTTCTTGCAAACCTTCCCGGTGCAGGCCTTATGGATGACCCCACAGGACTTATGGATACCTCAAACATAGTCGAGGGCGCACACTGGTACGACAGCGGTGTACTCAGACTTATATATGCAGGTGTTAAGTCAAGTATCTTCCCCTGTATCATTTTCCTTGGTATCGGATGTATGACCGACTTCGGTCCCCTTCTTTCAAACCCCGTATCACTTCTTTTAGGCGCTGCGGCTCAGTTTGGTATCTATGTAGCATTCGTTATTGCAATCGTTCTTGGCTTCACCCCTCAGGAAGCTGCATCAATCGCAATCATCGGCGGTGCTGACGGCCCTACGGCTATTTTCCTTACAGGTAAGCTCGCATCTCACCTTTTAGGTCCCATCGCAGTTGCTGCATACTCATATATGGCGCTCATTCCTTTCATTCAGCCGCCTATTATGAAGGCTCTCACAACAGAAAAAGAGCGTAAGGTTGAAATGAAGCAGCTTCGCAAGGTATCAAAGGTAGAAAAGATTGTTTTCCCTGTTGTTGTACTTGTAATCTGTGCGTTCATTCTTCCTTCAGTTGCACCTCTTTTAGGTTTCCTTATGCTTGGTAACCTCTTCAAGGAGTGCGGTGTTGTTGACAGACTTTCAGATACAGCTCAGAATGCCCTTATGAACATTGTTACAATTATGCTTGGTCTTACTGTTGGTGCTACCACAAACGGACAGACATTCCTTAAGGTTGAAACTCTCCAGATAGTTGTGCTCGGTCTCATTGCTTTTGCATTCTCAACTGTCGGCGGACTTCTTTTAGGCAAGCTTCTTTATGTAATCACCGGCGGTAAGGTTAATCCCCTTATCGGCTCGGCAGGTGTTAGTGCTGTGCCTATGGCTGCACGAGTATCGCAGAATGAGGGCAGAAAGTACAACCCCAGAAACTTCCTTCTCATGCATGCAATGGGTCCCAATGTTGCAGGTGTTATCGGTTCAGCTGTAGCGGCAGGTTTCCTTCTTGCAATGTTCAAATAAGAATAAGCAAAGTTTTGTCAAACTTTTACAAAAGTTTGCAGGGTGTGGGACAGAGTCCCACAAATGAAAATTACTTTGATATTATTTTATAATTTAATATCATTGACGGCGCGGAAAAGGCTTGTTAAATTAACAACGTCTTTACCGCCGTTTTTTGTTTCTTTAATACGTAAGGTAGTTACTGACGAAGCTTATATGTTCTGCTTTTGTTGTTTTTGTTTGTTGTTTCTTATACGCTCTGCACCGCTCAAGCCGCGGAGGCTCATACTTTTGTCGGT
>JAZSMR010000066.1:0-14814 GCA_045535965.1 Acutalibacteraceae bacterium | reverse complement strand
AATCATATCCTTCATCGCCTCAATGGGGCTTCTGCCCTTTAGCCTGAATACAACATACGGCTGTGCACCTGCCGCCTTAATCATTCCCTTGCCCGAAAGATTGCCCGCAATGGCAACTATTCTTTCAGGGGGTAATTCGTTGAGGTAAGCAATAATGCTGTCGCTTTCCTGCTTGATTTCGTATATGCCTAAGTTTGCCGCATAAGCTCTGAGAAGTGCAACATCTATAAGCCCCTGAACGCTCTTCGGAGGGTCGCCGAAACGGTCAATAAACTCATCCATTACGTCCATTGCGTCCTCGCCTGTCTCAATTTCGGCGATTCGCTTATACATAAAGATTCTGTTCTTGACAGAGTCGATATAGTCCTCGGGGATGTGGGCATCAACGCTGATGTCAACAACACATTCCCTCTTTTCTTTTACCTCTTCACCTGTTCTTTCCTCTTCGATAGCCTCGCCTAAAAGCTGAAGATACATATCGTATCCCACGGCTTCCATGTGGCCGTGCTGCTGCGCACCTAAGATATTGCCTGCACCTCTTATCTCAAGGTCACGCTGTGCAATTCTGAAGCCTGCTCCGAATTCCGTAAACTCCCTCACCGCCGCAAGGCGTCTCTGGGCAATCTCGGGCAGAGCCTTTCTGTCGTTATAGGTGAAGTATGCGAAGGCTCGTCTCTGACTTCTGCCAACTCGTCCTCTTATCTGATGAAGCTGTGCAAGACCAAGTCTGTCGGCATCTTCGATAATAAGGGTGTTGGCGTTGGGTACGTCTACACCTGTTTCTATGATTGTGGTGCAGACAAGAATATCAATCTCGTTTTCGAGAAGCTGTCGCCATACCTCGCTGAGCTCCTCCTCGCTCATTTTGCCGTGACCTATGCCAATACGGGCATCAGGGAGAAACTCCTTTATCTTTTTAGCAGTTGCTTCGATAGTGTCAACTCTGTTGTGGAGATAATACACCTGACCGCCTCGGCGGAGCTCTCTCTCCATAGCCTCACTGAGTACTGCCATATCGTGACCGATAACATAAGTCTGTACCGGGTGTCTGCCGACAGGGGGGATCTCTAAAATTGACATATCCCTTATGCCTGCCATAGCCATATTAAGGGTACGGGGAATAGGCGTAGCCGAGAGAGTCAGCACGTCAACGAGAGGGAATTTCTCCTTGAGCTTTTCTTTCTGTGCAACGCCGAAGCGCTGCTCCTCGTCAACTATGAGAAGTCCCAAGTCCTTGAACTCCACACTCTTTGCAATAAGGGCGTGAGTACCCACAATGATATCGATACTGCCGCTTTTAAGACGCTTTTTGATTCCGGTACGCTGAGTCTGGGTGCGGAAGCGGGATATCATCTCAATTTCAACAGGAAAGCCGTCAAAACGCTTTTTGATAGTCTGATAGTGCTGGAATGCTAAAATTGTTGTAGGTACCAGCACGGCGCACTGCTTGCCGTCAGCGATACACTTGAATGCGGCTCTGAGAGCTACCTCGGTTTTGCCGAAGCCAACATCACCGCAAAGAAGTCTGTCCATAGGTGAATGTCTTTCCATGTCGCGCTTGATTTCGTTAGTTGCTTCAATCTGATCGTCAGTTTCCTCGAATTCGAAGCGTCTTTCAAAGTCATTCTGCATATCTATATCCGGTGAGAATGCATATCCCGGAGAATTGATACGGGCACTGTAAATCTTAGTCAGCTCTGCCGCCATATCCTTAACGGCACTCTTTACTCTTCTCTGAGTCTTTTTCCATTCGTCGGTGCCAAGCTTATTGAGCTTTATGGTCTTATCCGTATCCTTGGGTGAAATATATTTAGAAATAAGGTCAAGCTGAGTTACGGGCAGATAGAGCACGTCACTGCCTCTGTAGTTGAGCTTGATGAAGTCCTTGATTGTACCGCCCATCTTCATTGTTTTTATGCCGTCAAAGACACCGATGCCGTAGACGGCGTGGACAATATAGTCGCCCTTTGATATTTCTTCAAGAGAGGTTATGCCCTTGCCCTTTTTGTATTTTCTCTTGGGGGCACTGCTCTTTGACTGAGTATTACCCTTACCATAGGTGAAAAGGGTAAACTGTAAATTGTTATACTCGAAGCCTGATGTAAGGCAACCTGATAAAACCGATACACCGCCCTTAGGGAATTCGCCGGGTACAACAGGGAAATAGTGAGCCTTTAAGCCCTCTGTTTCAAGGTCGTAGGCAAGCTCCTTTGCACTCTTTTCCGTGCCTGCCATTACAACGGCAGTGTACCCTCTTTTTATTGCAGGCTCTAAATCCTCGAGAAGATACGACAGTGTGCCGTCCCATCGGGAATTCTGACCCGCTGTTACGCTGACAAGGTCCTTTACGGGTATATCAAAGGAGCCTCTTGTCAGGTTATCGATGAAAACTGCACCGTGCTTTTCATATTTTGAAAGAAGCTCTGTCCACGTCAGGGCATAGGTATCCATACCCTTAGTGAGGATGCCCTCCTCGAACATTGTGCGGATATCTTCGCTTAAGAGCTGATATGATGAATTGTATTTCTGCTTTACGTTTGCACTTTCCGAGACAAAGAGCTGACAGTCCCGGGCATAGTCGAAAACCGTATGAAGCTCACTGTAGGCAAGGGAGAGATATCTGTCCGTTGCCGAGAGATGGACAAAATGAGAGAGCTTGTCTATATCCTCACCTATAGATGCCTTGACCTTGACAGAGCCTTTGCCTTTTACCGTTGTGACAAATTCCTCAAGCTTTTCTTTCATTTTTTCGGGTGAATCGAAAAGCACCTCGCAGGCAGGAGTTATGCTGATTGAATCGAGCACCTGAGTACGTCTCTGATTTTCTATATCAAAAAGGGAAATTGAATCTACCGTATCCCCCCAGAATTCGATTCTCACCGGCTGATTATATGAGGGTGGGAACACGTCTAAAATTCCGCCTCGCACAGAAAACTGACCGATACCGTCGACAGTGTCGCTTCTGACATAGCCTGCACAAAGAAGAGTGCGGATAATCTTATTCTGTGGGTAGTCCTCACCGCTGCCTATATTGAGGGTACGCGCCGAAAGCTCAGAGGCAGGCAGTGTCAGCTGAACAGCTGCCTCGACTGAGCAGAGAATATATTTATAGTCCCCCGTCAGCATTTTCGAAAGTACGCCTATTCGTCTTTGCTCAAATTCTCTTGACTGGGTATCCATGGGTCTGAAGCTGAAATCTCTTGCAGGGTAAACATAAGCACCCTCGGAGAAAATATTCAGATCCTCGCACATTTTTACTGCACTGCCCTCGTCAGGGCAAATAATAAGGCACTTATTTTCTGTATCGGCACAAAGGGAGCTGATGTAGTGAGCCTTATGCACGGGAGTAAGACCGATAACGCCCATAGGTACTCTGCCGCTTGTAACAGCGTTCTTTATGCTTTCATATTCGATACTGCCTTTTAAAATATTACTGAAGCCGGACATGGACTCACTCCTTTCGTTGAATGCAAAGTGCAGAATGCAGAATGCAGAATTAAGGGTCGCTTCGCTACGATTGTATCCGTTTCAGATTTATGAAAGAAACGACTCTTATTCCGCCAAATTAATGAGTTCATTTTTTAATCTATTATAATTTACAAGTTATCCGTTAGCAGTTAACTACCTTTGCGGCAGCGGTGTAAAAGTTTATATCATACCTGACCCGCGACCACAATTTTGCATTCTGTACTCTGCATTCTGCATTTAATTTATTATACTGTACTTTTCCTGCAAAATAAATAGCTTTATGAAAAAAATCCGCAAAAGAAGAAGCCACCTGACCGGTGGCTCTCAATTTTAAAATTTCAAATTTTAAAACAGTGGCTGCAAATTAGCCTTCGATGATCTCTGCAATGATGCTGTAAAGCTTATCGAAGAAAGCAACGATATCTGCCCAGTTTTCCTTGATCCAAGCTGCAATTTTATCCATTACTGATTTCCTCCTTATAAGATTAACTTCACGGGGCGCCCCCATTAGTTTAACTTTATTATATATCTTGCTTTAAACAATGTCAATATATAATTCAAAAAAAGTTCATCATTTTTACTAAATTGCCCTGAGATAAACATCAAAAGTAAAAAGCCACCCTATTGGGTGGCCTCTTATTTTAAAACTTCAAATTTTAAAATAGGGAAACTGAATCATTAAGCATCGTATTTTTCGATGAGGAATGCTTTGATATCCTCATAAATCTTGGTTAAAAACTCTACGATGTCAGCCCAATACTTATCAAGAAATTCTGCCATTATTATTTCCTCCTTAAAAATTTCGTCCGAGGGTATCCCTCAGCTTGTCTCTATTATATAACGTCTTTTATTGTTTGTCAATATTCTTTTCACAAAAAATTCATTATTAACGAATTTGTCCCCTGAAATAAAGGGGTGAGTTTATTAAAAATTATTAAGAAACACCTTTTTTTGCCCTTTCCGTGCATAAAACCTGCACAAAAAGCCTTTGTCGGAGGTATTAGTAGGAGGTGTTTTTTTAATGCAAAATGCAAAGTGCAAAATGCAAAATTAAGTCAGTACATTAAAACCAAAGAAAGGAGAAAGGCCAATGAAAGAGTTAACATCAAAAGAATTACTGTTTTGCACCTACTATTCCCTGGGAAGAAACGGCAGGGAAGCCGCAGTCAAGTCGGGATATATGTTCCCTGAAAAATCTGCCGTTAAGCTTCTCAGGAGAAAGGATATTGCAGAAGAAATAGCAAAGCTTGACAAGCAGCGAGAGGCCACACATAAGGATATTTCCATTGGGTATCAGCGACTTGCTTTCGGCTGCATCAGCGATGCTGTTCGTCTTTTGTTCAGCGACGAAGTATCCCCTGAGGAAATTGAGAAAATGGACCTTTTCAATGTGTCCGAAATCAAAAGAAAAAAGGGCGGAGATATCGAAATAAAGTTTTTCGACAGACTCAAAGCCCTTGAAAAGCTCGCAGAGACCGGCAGTGTACACCGGGACAGCGAGGAAAGCTCACTTTTCTCAGCTATAGAAAAAGGTGCAAGAGCCCTGAGAGATGACGACTATGAGTAAAACACAGTATAGCGTCTTTTCTGAGAAACAGCTCACCGCTATGTCCTGGTGGCATCCGTCCTCCCCCTACAGCAGTTACGACGGTCTTATCTGCGACGGTGCAGTCAGAAGCGGTAAGACAACCTGTATGTCCATTTCCTTTGTCGCATGGGCATTTTACTTCTTCAACGACACTTCCTTTGCAATTTGCGGTAAAACCGTAACTTCACTAAAAAGAAACATAGTCCTTCCTTTGACAAATGCGTTGCGTGAAATCGGTTTTAAATGCACTGAGAAGCTGTCGCAAAACCTCATTGAAGTGAGCTACGCAGGTAAAAAGAACAGGTTTTATCTTTTCGGCGGCCGTGACGAAGGCTCAGCGGCACTTATTCAGGGTATGACCCTGGGCGGTGTGCTTCTTGATGAGGTTGCTCTTATGCCCCGTTCCTTCTGCGAACAGGCTCTGGCAAGATGCTCTCTGCCGGGCTCGAAGTTCTGGTTCAACTGCAACCCGGAAAATCCGTTACACTGGTTTTACGAGAACTGGATAAAAAAAGCAGAGGAAAAGAACTGCCTTTATCTTCACTTTCTTATGAAGGACAACCCTTCTCTGGGCAAAGACATCATAAAAAGATATGAAACCCTATACAGCGGTGCTTTCTATGAACGCTTTGTTCTCGGCAAATGGGTTGCCACTGACGGACTTGTATATCCTGAAGCAGCTCAGGGTAAATACATCGAAAAACCTCCTGTAAAAAACTTCGAAAGCTATTATGTTTCCTGCGACTACGGCACGGTTAACCCTACCTCTATGGGACTGTGGGGCTTATACCGCGGTGTGTGGTACCGCTTCGAGGAATTTTACTACA
Organism: Acutalibacteraceae bacterium; assembly: GCA_045535965.1. Taxonomy (GTDB): domain Bacteria; phylum Bacillota; class Clostridia; order Oscillospirales; family Acutalibacteraceae; genus UBA6857. The sequence continues at coordinate 8,931 of JAZSMR010000066.1, read as the reverse complement.
GCTCACGCCTTGAGGGCAGACAGCTGACAGATGAAGAATATTACGAGCACCTGCTGAACTTTACCGACGGCAGAAAAATCGAAGCTGTCATAATTGACCCTTCCGCAGCTTCCTTTATCCAGTGCATACGCCGTCACGGTAAATTTAAGGTAATACCCGCTAAAAACGATGTCACCGTCGGCATACGCAGGGTACAGAGCGCTTTCAGGCAGGGACAAATTATCGTCTCCCCTGTTTGCAAGGCTGCCGTCAAGGAATTTTCTCTCTATCGCTGGGATGAGGCCTCAGGCAAGGACACCCCCAAAAAAGAAAACGACCACGCCATGGACGAGATAAGATATTTTGTCCGCACCGTTTTATCGCAGGAAAAAGACGAAAACGATTTCTTCGTCATATCAACAACAAGAAACTAAAGAAAGGAGATTGTTTTGGCAATAGGAAAGAATAAAAAGCAAAGGGCTCCCACCGACGTGGTTTCTGCACCGCAGACGGGAAAAACTGCTCACCCTTTCTATAACCTGAGCAGCTATATGCCAAAGGGCGGTTTTGACCATCAGCTTTTCAGCTCGCTTCGGGAGGCCGTGCCCATTATCGATGCAGCCATAATGAAAACTGTGCGACTTCTGGGTACTTTTAAGGTCAGTTGCAGTGACGAAAACGCCGAGAAGGAGCTCAGACATTTCCTGTCAAGAGTAAATGTGGGCGGCACGAGAAACGGTATAGACGCTTTCATAGGCACCTTTTTCGAGCAGCTTCTCACCTTCGGCACGGCTGTTGGCGAAATGATAACCGACGGAAGCACCATTACCCATCTTTTCAACAGTGACCTCAGAGACATAAGCCTCAGCGAAGGCACCTCCCCTGTTGATATCGTTGTCAGTACCGATAACGGCTGCGGAAGCTTCACTCCCGTCAGGTACCCCTCTCTGATACTCTTGTCCGTACTCAATCCCGAGCCCGGTAAGCTCTACGGCACCTCCATACTCAAGGGTCTGCCCTTTGTCAGCGATATACTGCTGAAAATCTATAACACCATCGGTACCAACTGGGAGCGCCTCGGCAATGTACGCTTTTCCGTCACATACAAGCCTCAGAATGACGCTATCGACAAGGCTTACGCAAAAGAGAGAGCCATGCAGGTTGCCTCCGAGTGGACCCGTACCATGCAGAGCACAGGCACTGTCAGAGACTTCGTTGCAATAGGTGACGTAAGCATCAAGGCTATAGGTGCAGACTGTCCTATCCCCGACAGTAACATTCCCGTAAAACAGCTTTTAGAGCAGATTGTTGCAAAGCTGGGCATTCCGCCTTTTCTTCTGGGGCTCAGCTGGTCAACAACAGAGCGTATGAGCTATCAGCAGGCAGATATTCTCACAAGCGAGATTGATTTTTACCGACGTGAAATCACTCCCGTAATAGCTAAAATCTGCGATATGTGGCTAAGACTCAGCGGTTACTCCTGCGATTTTGACATCGAGTGGGATAACGTCACACTTCAGGATATTTCGGAAATTGCTCAAAGCAATTACTACGACGCTCAGACTCAGAAAATACTATCGGAAATAGGAGGTACGAATACCGATGAATAAGGAAATACTCAGCCCTGAAAAAGAGCTGGAGCTCATCAACAGCTACACCAGAACACCTCTTACCGCTGCCGATGTCTACACCTTTACTGTCACCCTCTGCGACAATGAAATCGACAGAGACTTCGAATGCTTCAGCGTGAAAAGCCTTGAAAAGCTGAAAGAGCTCTTTATAGGCAAAACCGGCATTGCCGACCACAGCATGCGCTCCGAAGACCAGTCGGCAAGAATTTATCACTGCTATATCGAAGCTGACCCTCAGAAGAAAACCTCAAAAGGCGAAACCTATACCGCCCTTAAGGCAAGAGCCTATACCCTTAAAACCGAGGGCAACAAGGACTTTATCGCTTCAATTGACGGCGGTATCAGAAAAGAGGTCAGCATAGGCTGCGCCGTAAGCAAGGTAATATGCAGCGTCTGCGGTAAGAATATGAAAGAGCACAGATGTGAGCACGCAAAAGGCAAAACCTACAAGGGTAAGCTTTGCCACGGTATATTGGAAAATCCCACCGATGCTTACGAATGGTCATTTGTAGCAGTGCCCGCTCAGAGAAACGCAGGTGTAACAAAATCATTCTCACTCAAGGAGGAACACAAAATGAACTCATCAGAAATTGTCAAGTGGTTCACTGAGGATTCTTCCCTCACCGCCGAAAAGGCAAAGGAGCTTTCCGACTATATTGAAAAGCTCGAAGAGCTTGCAAAGCAGGCTCAGTGCTACAAGGAGCATCTTACAAAGGATATTTCCCGTTTTGCACGTATCATAATGCCTAAGGTGGACACAAAGCAGTTCACGGAAAACTGCGCGGAAATGGACCTTGACTCACTTAAAAAGCTCCGTGACGATATGCAGAAGCAGGCGGGGGAAATATTTCCCGCAAGCTCACAGATAAGAGCTTCTGCGTCACACAAAGCCCACAACAACAACGATTTTATAATTTAAGGAGGAAACAACTATGAACAGAAATTTCGAAGGCTACCACGTAGACGAAATAACACTTTACACCAATGACGATTTCAAGCCCGGTATGGCAGTAATGATTGCAGAAAACTGCACAGCAGTAATTTCCAATGAAGGCTCAAATTTTATCGGTGTATGCACAGGCGTAAGAGGAAATTATATTTCTGTTGCCCTTACAGGTGCTGTAACAGTGCCCTACTCCGGCGTAGATTTCAGCGTAGGCTACAATTTAATTTCACCCGACAGCAACGGCTATCTCAGACTCGACTTTGAGGGCACAAAGGAATATCTTATTCTCGATATCGACAAAGACGAAAAGCTTATGACAATCTGGCTTTAATAATAAGGAGGTAATTTATATGACATTTGATAATATTAAGCTCGAAAAAGGCCTTTACGGCACAGGCAAAAGCTTCACTCAGGCTCTTGAAAGCATTGACCCCAGCGAAAACTATGTGGGCACTGACCTCGAAGGTCTTGACGCATATCAGCGTCAGCTCAAGAGATTTGATATTAAAGTCAGCGGTAAAAACAGCGACTCCATCGAAAAGTTCTTCAGAACCTCAGACTCTGCCGCACTTTTCCCCGAGTATGTTTCAAGAGCTGTTTCTCAGGGTGCTGAAGAAGCTGACCTTATCTCAAAAATCACAGCTACCACAACTACTATTGACGGTCTTGACTACCGTACAATTGCCTGTCTTCCCGGTGACGAGTATCTTCCTCTTGTTACAAACGAAGGTGCTCATATTCCCGAAACAAAAATCACAACCCAGGAAAACCTCGTAAAGCTCCACAAGAGAGGCAGAGTCCTCACAGCATCTTATGAGGCTATCAAGTATCAGCGTCTTGACCTTTTCACTGTTACTCTCAAGCAGATCGGTGCTTCTATTGCCCGTGCACAGCTCAGCGACGCCATTAATGTAATTTTAAACGGTGACGGCAACAACAACCCTGCCGAGGTTATGACAGTAAGCGAAAGCGGCAATGTTACATATTCCGACCTCATTGATTTCTGGAATAAGTTCTCACCCTATAACCTTACATCTCTCATCGCTTCTCCCGATGCTCTTGCCAAGCTCCTCAAGCTCAGTGAATTCAGAGACGCATACACAGGCCTTGACTTCCATTCAACAGGCAAGCTCATCACACCCTTCGGCGCTGAGCTTTATAAGAGCGCCTCAGTAGCCTCAGGCACAATCATCGGTCTTGATAAAAACTGTGCTCTTGAAAAGGTGCAGGCAGGCTCGGTTATCACAGAATATGACAAGCTCATTGACCGTCAGCTTGAAAGAGCCGCAATCACATCAATTGCAGGCTTTGCGAAGATTTATAACGACGCTTCCAAGGTTCTTTCACTTGCATAAAATGAGGAGGGCTGTATATGATTAATGTCAGTGATGTATATGCTGCCCTGTGCACCTACGAAAGCTCAAAGGGCTATACAGGCGAAGAGCTCTTTCCCTGCTGTGAGGAGGCTCTCACCTGGGTGAAAGAAAATCTCAGGGACTCTGCCGATGAAAACAGTCCTCTTATTGCCCTTACGGCTGCTGCTATTGCGGACTTTCTCTGGTTTCTCAAAAAGCAGACAGAAACAGACAGCTATGAAAGCTACAAGGTCGGCGATATGACTGTCAGCCGAAATATTGAAAGAGAGCTTCTTGTTGCCGAAAGAAAAAGAGATATAGCTATTGCCCGTGCTCACTCAATACTCAAAGACGGGGGTTTTTACTGCCGTGGCAAATAAACTTATTCCCCATAAGCTTTTCGATAAATACGGAGTGAAAATGACCTTCGCAGTGACTTCCTCCGTGAAACAAAGCTTCGATTTCTTTGCTTTTTTGCAGCCCCTTCGATATAAAAACAAGCTCTATCTCAGCGGTGTGCCCACAGAGCTGGGCTACGACGGACTCAACAAATATCTTCTTATATGCAGTCCCGATATAGAAATAGGCAAAATCGACGGCATCAACTACCGCCTTTGCTTTGGTGAAAACGCTTACGGTGTAGACCACTTCGAAACCATATACCGTCAAAGCGAGCCCCTTTATACCTGGGCAATAGTGCACAAGGAGGGCTGATATGCAGTATTCAGGAAACATTATCACAAGGCTTATAGAGTTCATCAATGAAGATGACAGTCTTTCTTCTCTGGGCAAAGCCATCAGAGCTTATGATACTCAGGGGTTGCCCGTACCCATAAACGAAACCTACTTTTCCTTCTCCTGCAAGGAAAATTCCACATCTTATTCTGTAAACGAGGAAAATGTCACAGTTTCGGAAAGTAAGGTTACGGTTAAAATAAGCTGTTTTTCTCCTCTTAAGAAATCTGCCTATTCGGCTCACAGCCTTACTGAAAGAATTATAGGTGCTGTCTGCGATAAATTCAGCACCGACATTTCAGGCTTTACTATAGGCGAAACCCAGTATGATGACGATGTGAAAAGCTATAAAATCACAGGGCTGATATATTTTAACTTCCCCTCGTAAAAAAATGCAGGCTTACCGTAAAAAGTAAGCCTGCGCCTTATTTATTTTGTTTTAACCTTGAGCACCGACGAATATGAGCCGTAAATTGCCTTGCCGTTTGTTCTGCTGTAGGCTCTGACCTTGAAATAGTAGGTCTTTTTACCCTTAAGGCTCTTTGCGGTGATGGTATTTTTAGATGTGGAGCTTATCTTCTTCCAGGTCTTGTTGTCAGTGCTGTAATAAGCTACATAGCCCTCTGCGCCCTTGACCTTTGACCATTTGAGTGTCACTGACGATGTGCCGACAGACGATGCCTTGAGGTTTTTCACTCCCGCAACTCTTGTCTTTGCAGAATGAGCGGATGAGTAATCCGAATACACCTTCAGGTCTGAATCGTAAGCTCTGACTCTGAATTTATAGGTCGTTGCCGATGAAAGACTCTTCACCGTAACCGATGTGGAGGTTGTTGTCTTGTATTTTACCCATTCGCCGCCTTTATATACTTCAACCATATACTTGTCCGCCGATGAGACCTTCTTCCAGGAAAGCTTGATATATGTCGATGAGGTCTTGGCAGTCCTGATACCTGTTACCTTTGAAGGCAGGGTTGCAGTTTTAATTGCACTGCTGAAGTCGCCGTAGCTCTTATCCTTTGTGTAGGCTCTGACCTTAAAGCTGTAGCTATTGCAGGAGGAAAGCTTTTTGACAGTATATGCTGTTGATTTGGTGGTCCCCACAAGAACATTGTCAATGCCTGCTACCCTATATACCTCGTAGCCGGCAGCTCCCTTGACCTTATCCCATGAGAGCTTGACAGCAGTGTCAGTTACAGAGTCAACATCCAAGTTTTTAACCTTGGGCGGGTTAAGTGTAACAGTGAGGGTGTCGGAATATCCGCCCTTGACCTTGCCGTTTGCAGTGTTATAGAGAGCACAGACTCTGTATTTATAGGTGCTTCCCGCAGTAAGACGGCTGAGTGTCGTCTTTGCCGATACGGGAGAAGCAACCTGCTTCCAGGTTTTAAGGGACTCGTCATAAACCTCCACGCTGTATCCGCTTGCGCCCTTGACGCTGCTCCATAAAAGAGTGAGGCTGCTGTCGGTTATATTCTCAGCCGAAAGGCCCTTGAGCTTTTCGGGCTCAGCTTTTACCGTAATTGATGCAGGTGCCGATTCAGCGCCGTCATTTGTGCGTGCCGTAACGGTGAAGGTATACTTCTTTCCTGTTTCCACGGGTATTTCTATATAGCTGTCTTTTGTTACGGTGCTGTAGCCTTCAGCCTCGACAGAATACGCCGAAGCGCCTGCTATCGCCTGCCAGGAAAGTCTCAGGGTGTTTCCGTTTACAACCGCCTTGAGATTTTTAATCTGACCGAGACTCACCCTGAAGCTCTGCTCTGCCGAAGTACCTTTGTAAAGACCTGTGCCTTTGATTACTGCCTTAGCTGTGCCGACCTTTGCATCGGTGCAGACTACAACAAAGTCCTTATACTGAGTGAGCGCTTTACCGCCGAGAGATACTGTAGCCTTCGGATTAATGGTACCGCCCGAATATACGGTGTCGCTGATTTTAGCCGAGATATTGCCTAAGGAGATATCCTCGCCTCTGAAAAGGATACTGCCTGCAAGTGCTGCGACCTTGATGAAGGATGTGTTTCTGCTCCAGAGAGTCTCAATGAGATATTCCGCAAGGGCAGCAACATTTTCATTTGTAAGAGCGTTGTTGAAAGCTCCTTCGGTATAGGCGGGAATCATAGCTTTACCCGACCAGTTATTCAGGAAATAGCGAAGAGAATTATAGATGAATTTTACTGCTGACACGTCACCTGCGCTCTTAAGGGCAGGCACGGCAGTGATATCTAAAATATACTGAATGTCCAGAGCGAAAATAGACTCTATAAGGCCCTTGCTCTTACTGTCGCCTAAAAGAAATTTCTTACTGTCAAAGGATACGCCCTTGCTCTTTGTTTCGCCGAAGTAGTCAATGAGCTTATCAATTTTCGTGAATACATCTGCGCCTTTGGTGGTGCTGAAGCCAAGGAAGGCGCCCAGCTGTTTATCAAAGAACAGATAGTTGAGGGCGAAATTCGCCACCTCAAAAACATCGTAGCCCATACCCGGTACAAGCTCTTTGCCCTTTAAATCCGTAACGCTGAAGCTGTTGTAAAGATAGTGGGCAGCGATATCACCGAGTACAAGGAGATATGAGTCAGAGTCCTTATAGCTTGTGCCGAGACCTAAATTACCCGTGAGATTTATAAGGGCAACCTTTGCCATATCCTCTAAGGTTTCACACTCCGTAACACCGTCGCCTATACCCTTAAGATCGACATTTTTTACTATGATGCCGATAACCTGCATTACGATTTCGTCAAAGGTAAGGGAGTCGGCGTTTTCGATAAGACCCGACTGTTTGCCGAGATATTTGAATGCACCCTCGATGTTTTCGCTGATTTTATCGTAGTTACCGCTTTTCCAGCTGTAGCCGGGAATAAGCTGGGTGAAAATTTCACCCACAACGCCGTTTACCTGACTTAAAAAGCTGAGAGACGGATTGAACCTGATTTTTGAGAAATCATAAGTTGAGCCTTTAAGGTTGATAAGACCGTGGAGAGCTCTGAGAGCCTCGTATTCGCTGTTTGCCGTTTCAATGTTTATATCTCTGATAATGGGTTTTATGTATCTGTCAACAACAAGACCGAAAGCCACACAGATAAGGTCCTCCACCGTTGACCTTTCGTTCATGGTAAAGCCGGGGAGATATTTATCGGCATAAGTGTTCAGCAAATCGCCGTAAATAAAGGCGTCGAAGTTGTTTTTATACTCATCGTAAGCATCGTTATATGCCCTCGAGTCCTTTTCATATACAAGACCGATTATCCATTTTTTGACGGTGCCGCTGATGCCGTCATCGCCTAAAAGCTTTTCAGTATTGAATACTACGTTCAGCGCGCCTGCATCGAACTTACCGCTGCAGAACTTTTCAATTATGTCTCTGTTATTAAAAAGAAGCTCTATCATCTCAGTTACGATTGTAATATCCTGAGTCCCTCTCTGCATACCTGTTTTCCAGGAGCTGACATCAAGCTCCTTGAGGTCGCCCAGAGCTCGTTTGATAGCCACCATTGCAACATTCGACAGAATACCCTTAAACAAATCAAAGGTCTCACATACCGCATTAATTGACGTAAGGTCAATTTTTACAGTTGTAAAGACTACGGGGACCGAAACGGAGTAGTTCTTTTCTTTCAGCCACTCATCAACTGCATCAAGGACATTTGAGACATTGTTAAGGTCGCTTTGTGTTGTATAATACTTTAGACTATAGGAAAACTCTGTGCTGTCTTCCTCCTGCTTTGCCGATACGGGTAAAACACAGCCGGAAAAAGCCATAATCACGCAGAGTAAAAGGCTAAGTGCCTTATTCATTATCTTCATAAGTTTACCTCCGAAAATATCTGACTGTGTAATCATACTATTTTTGCTCTCCCCCGTCAATAAAAATCCGAATATATGAACGCAAGAAAATAAAAATTTATTAAAATTACACATTACTTCACAAAATCAGGAGATTTTGTGAAAATGCAGAATGCAAAATGCAAAATTAAGGTACACGCCGACGTCTATTAGAGAACGCTTGGATTGAAAATTGACAACTTAAATTTACAAAGGAGATACAAAAATGGAAAGATATGCTTGGAAGGGCAGAGTAAAGGGAGATATTGCTGAATACAAGCGCCGTCATGACGAGATATGGCCCGAGATGAAGGAGGTTCTGCACGAGGCAGGCATCACCAACTATTCTATATGGAACGTAGGTGACGAGCTCTTCGGCTACTACGAGTGCAAAAACGGCGTTGAGTTTGCCGCTAAGGTGCAGAACGAGAGCCCCGTTATCGAGAAGTGGAACGAGTATATG
>JAZSMR010000007.1:0-2027 GCA_045535965.1 Acutalibacteraceae bacterium | reverse complement strand
CCCATTGCCCAATATTCCCCACTGCTGCCTCCCGTAGGAGTCTGGACCGTATCTCAGTTCCAATGTGGCCGTTCAACCTCTCAGTCCGGCTACTGATCGTCGGCTTGGTGAGCCGTTACCTCACCAACTACCTAATCAGACGCGAGCCCATCTCTGCACAATAAATCTTTGACAAGGTCATCATGCGATATCCTTGTATTATGAGGTATTAGCGTCCGTTTCCAAACGTTATCCCCCATGCAGAGGCAGGTTGCTCACGCGTTACTCACCCGTCCGCCACTAAGTTATCTCCGCGCTTCCCGAAGGATTAACAAATCTAACTCCGTTCGACTTGAATGTGTTATGCACGCCGCCAGCGTTCATCCTGAGCCAGGATCAAACTCTCGAAAATTTTTTATCATATCTGCCTTTCGGCAGTTACAACCTTTTCGAGCTATTTTAATTCTTAGCTTCTTTTACTTTGTTTGAGTATATATAACTCTCTTGACGAGATTAGTTCTTTCGCACATACTATGCTTTGTACTTCTCTCTTGTTGTTCAATTTTCAATGACCATTCGCTGCCTTCTTGCGGACAGCTCGACTATTATACCACACCATTTTAACCTTGTCAATACTTTTTTCGAAATTTCTTTAAAATATTTTTTCGGGGCGATTCCTTTGCGGTATACTTCCTCTCGCTTCCCTTTACAGCTCGACTATTCTACCACTTTATTTTCCCTTTGTCAACAGGTTTTTGTCATAAAATCAAAATTGGTCGAAAATTGCCTATAAAATACCCTTTACAACATTTTTCTCTGTTGACAATGACCTATTAAAATGTTATAATTTAGTATGTAATAATTTTATATGATCGAAACGGACACATACATGAGAAAAATTTTTCTTCCCTTATTATTAGCATTACTTACGATCGGTTTTATTCCTGTCATTTTATCATCCTGTGATATCGAGTGCGCTCATGAATATCTCACGGCAAATATTGTGGCGCCCACCTGCGATACCGAAGGATATACCTCCAACACCTGTGTAAAATGCTCCAAGGAATTCAAGACCAATTATACTCAGCCCACGGGGCATACCATTACCGAGACCGTATTCGCGCCTACCTGCTCCGAGGAGGGATACACCTACTATTCCTGCCCTTGCGGGTATAATTACAAGGCAAACAATCTTCACCCGACGGGGCATACGTATACCTCAGCTAAGACCGAGGTAACCTGCGCCTCGGCGGGATATACCGAATACACCTGTACCGTATGCGGTCACAGCTATAAGGGCGACTTTGTTTCGGCAACAGGGCATGACATGAAAAAGACAGTTTATCCCCCCACAAAAGACAAGGTGGGATACACCGAATACGTTTGCTCCGTATGCTCCCACAGCTATCAGGATGATTTTGAATTTTACAGTGACGCTTACGGCGGGGGCACAGTAGTCGGCAGCTCGGTGGTTGCCAAGGGGATCGACGTCTCGAAGCACCAAAATGCAGTCTCGGGTTCATCGTATTCCTCACTGAATTGGAACGCCATAAGATCGGCGGGGGTTGATTTCGCTATATTAAGAGCGGGATATATTGATAACAAGGATCCCGTGTTTGATATGAACTACGACGGAGCAAAAGCCGCGGGAATCGCGGTTGGAGCCTACTTTTATTCATATGCCTCGGACGAAGCCGAGCTGGATGAGGAGATATCACAGCTTCTTGGGTGGCTGGAGGGTAAGCAATTTGAGTACCCTATCTATCTTGATATAGAGGACAAAAGCCTTGAGGATGATACGCAGAAAGAGATCTTGACCAGGGTTTGCATGAAATTTGTGACCGTTATGAGAGAAAACGGATACTACGGAGCCATATATACCAACAACAGATGGCTTTCGAATTACCTGTACGGAGACGCTTTAAAGGGATTTTGCGACATTTGGTACTCAAGATATCCTCACCTTAACAAGGTGACGCTCGAGGATAAATTCGAATGGAACACAGCCGAATACGGTGATCAGCTCAGTATGTGAAGTCGGAGGCCAA
>JAZSMR010000088.1:0-21973 GCA_045535965.1 Acutalibacteraceae bacterium | reverse complement strand
AGCAGCTCAGGGTAGAGCTCAGGATAACACTTACACCTACTCCTTCATCGGTTGGGATAAGACTGTCCCCACCTTCTGCGAAGGCGTAGATATGACCTTCATTGCTCAGTATAAGCCTGTTTACAGATACTACGAAGCTAAGTGGTATAACTCTGTTCTTGACGGTGAAAACTGGGTTGCTGATAAGTCAACTGAGACAGAAGGTGAAGGCGAAGAAGAAAAGATTGTTGAGACAGCACTCCTTGCAACAACCAAGCACACATATAACTCCAAGTTATATACTCCTTCACTCGACGCTTTCAACTGCACAGTAACACCTCCCGCAGGTCAGAGCTATGTATTTGCAGGCTGGTATTATAAGGATGCTGACGGTAATGCACAGCCCTACGTTCGTGGTATGGTTATCACAGGCGAAATGGAATTCTATGCAACCTACAAGCTCACTGCTAAGACCTACACCGTAACAGCAGATGTTAAGGGTGTAAAGACTGAGTATGCAGTTGCAGACGGTGAAAAGGCAGAAGCTGTTCCCACACCCAATGCAGGTTATGTTGATGCTACAAATCACGACAAATTCACAGGTTGGGTAACAAAGGATGCAGACGGCAACGAAACTGCATTTGATATTGCTACAGCTACAATTACAGCTGATATCACAATCTATGCTAAGTTCACAGACTCAGAGCATGACTTCACTAACGAAGAACTTGTAAAAGCACCCACCTACTATGCAAAGGGTGAAAAGAAGATATGGTGTTCATGTGACGCTAAGCAGACAGAAAAAACAGCAGAAATTGCAATGCTCACTGATACAGTTGCCCCCACAGGTACTATCTACCTCGGCACACAGGGCTCCTGGAGTTCAACAGATGAAATTGGCGCAGCAGCAACAGATAATGACGATGTGAACCTTTTTGCAAATGCAAATACAGACCTTATCCTTACAATTAATGACACAGGTGATGTAAATGCTCTTTACAATCCCAGCGGTATCGGTAAGGGTGTCGGCGTAATTCAGGGCTTCATCTCAAAGGGTGTATATTCACAGGATAACCAGAATGTTGAAATGTCAGAGGTTGTTAAGATCTTTGAAGACACAACAGAAAACCTCAACAATACTGCAAACTATGTTATCAAACTTGGTGAATACGGAGACCTTGAAGAAGGCGCAACATACGTTGCATACTACTATGTACGTGATAAGGCCGGCAATGTTCTCAATACTAAAGTAAGAACAGCTAAGTTCATCTATGATAATACAGCTCCTGTATTTACAGTTGAAGGTGACAACAACGCTGATAAGGTAGCAGGCACACCCACATATTGTGAAACCGCTACAATTACAGGCATCGAAAACGGTGCAACGCTCACAGTTAACGGCGTAGCAGTTGCTAAAGGTGCAATCACATGGGATACTGTTGATGAAGTAATAACAGGCACTTATGAAATTTCTGAAGCAGGTAACTACCTTGTAACAGTAACTGACAAGGCTGGCAACAAGACCTCAAAGAAGTTCCAGGTTAGTGCTGAGCACGCATACGACGTTAAGGAAGTTCTTTCAACCTGTACAGAAGACGGTTATAAGACAGAAATTTGTATCGTCTGCGGTGACGAAAAGGATAAGGTTAAGTATGAAGCACCTGGCCACGTTTTCGTACCCGTTGTTTATGAGGCAACTTGCACAGAAAACGGTTATATTCTCAGCGAATGCTCACAGTGCGGCTACAGTGTTAAGACCGAATTCGAAGTTGATGAAGACGGAGAATTTGTACTCGACGAAGATGGTGAGAAGATTCCCGTATTCCCTGCACTCGGTCATGACTATGATATGGCTGACGGCGAAATCGTTTACACAGTTATAACAGAAGCTACATGTAAGACAAAGGGTAAGGAAATTGCAACCTGTAAGGCTTGCGGCGAAACAGTTACAAGAGAAATCGCTATCGACGAAGATGCTCATAACTGGGGCGCAACAAAGACTCTCAAGGCTACATGTACACAGGCAGGTAAGACATACCATACCTGTAAGCTTTGCTACACATCAAAAGATTTGACTACTATCCCTGCAACAGGCCACGTAGAGACACAGTGGGTTGAAACAACTGCAGCTACTTGCGGTGAGGCAGGCGTTGAAACACTCCAGTGTAAGAAGTGTAAGGCTTATGTTGACAGTGATGACGAAGGTACTGAAATCGATACAAGAGAAATTCCTGCAACAGGTAGACATATCCTTGCAGTAAGCACAGATCCCGCAAAGACCTATGAAGCAACAGCTGATAAGGAAGGCCAGATCACACGTTACTGTACACAGTGCGGTCAGGAATGGACAGAAAAGGTTGACAAGATCAAGAAGTACACCGTTAAGTTTGTTGATGAAGACGGTACAACAGAGATCAAGACAATCGCTGATGTAGTATCAGGCACAACAGTCGAAAAGACTGCTGTAACAGAGCCCACTAAGGCAAACAGCACAGACGGTAAGTATAAGTATACATTTGCAGGCTGGAAGGATGTAAATGGTAATTCAGTAACTCTTCCCATCGACGTTACGAAGAACATCACACTTAAAGCATCTTATACTCAGAGCACAATTATCTATACACATCAGTTTAAGGTTCCCAACACTTGGATTGCACCCTTGGAAACTGTCGACAGCTATGATGAATTTGCAACAATGATGGGTGCTATGGGCGACGTAAGAAAGCCTGTTGCTAATCCCATATTCGCCCTTGCAGATAAGGAAGCCGATGCAGAGCTTAAGAAACTCTATGCATTCAAGTTCCTTGGTTGGTCAACAACAGGTGCAAAGGGTGACATCACCGAAGATTTCACAATCAGAGAAGACGCAACATTCTTTGCTGTATTTGAGGCTGTTGCAAACTCATACCAGGTTATCTTCTATAACGGCACAGAATATGTATGGGATACAATAGTTTATGGTGGCGAAACAGTAACCTTCGGTGGTACAGAACCCACTAAGGCTTTTGATAACGACTATCACTACACATTTGATAAGTGGTACAGTGATTCAACTCTTCAGAATGTGTTTGATTTTGATGCTACAGCCATTAAAACTACTACAAGAATTTATGCAGGCTTCACAGCTACAGCACACAGCTACGATAAATCAGAAGGTAAGGGTGAAATAACTCAAGCAGCTACCTGTACTCTTCCTGAGCTCACAACATACACTTGTGAATGCGGACATAAGTTTACTGAGCAGACTGCTGAGGCGCTTGGACATGAACACGGCGAAGAAATAACCAGAGTGGTTGATGGTGTTACTGAGAAGGGCTATAAGTGCGTAAGATTCGATGAATGCGGATATATTGACTGGCTCGAAACAACAAAGTATACAGTTATATTTGAAAATGAAAACGGTGTAAGACTTGGCACATACTCAGCAACAGAGGGAGAAGTAATTAACTTCGGTAGTGATGTGCTTAATCCCACCAAGGCATCCGATGTTGAAAACACCTACACCTTTAAGGGTTGGAAAGCTGACGACGTTGAGTATACTGACGCTGCAGTTAAAGAGCTTAAAATTACAAAGGATTATACATTTACAGCTGTATACACTGCAACGACACGTGAATACCGTGTAACTTATATGGATGACAATAACAAGACACTGCAGACGGGTCTGTATAAGTATGGCGAGGAGATTCCTGCATACACAGGCGAATCAAGCAAGCTTGACAAAGCATACGATGATACCTATCACTATGAGTTTAAAGGTTGGTCTAAGGCAGCCGGTGCGAAAGTAACAGGTGACACTGTAATCAGACCTGTATATGACGAGATCAAGCATGATTACAAAGAGTCAAAAGAAGAAGCAGCTACATGTGATGCACCCGGTAAGAAGATCAACAAGTGTGAGTGTGGCGCTGAAGAAGTAACGTACACAGATACACCTGCACTCGGTCATACTGATGATATTAATGGTGACAAGGTGACTGCACCCCATACTATTGTTGAGCCTGATAAGGACAACGGATATAAGTGCACAGATACCTATACTTGTGAACGTTGCGGTAAGGATGCTGTTACAGCTCTTCCTACAGAGACAATTACAGTAACTGTATATGATGCTACCGGTGCAGAAGCCGCAGGCGGCGTAGCTTATGTAACAATTAAAAACAAAGCAACCGGCAAGACATACACAACAAACACCGGTGATGATGGTAAAGCAACATTCATTGTAATGGCTAATCAGGAATGGGATGTTGGTGTTACAGGCAGCACTCTTCCCGACGGTGGTTACGGCGGATCCATTGGTGCGAATGAGAATTCATTCACAGCAGGTACAAAGGCTGAAGAAGAGAACACACCATCAGCATGCTCATGCTCATGTCACAAGACAACATTCTGGGGTATGATCTTCAGACTCTTCCAGAAGATTATTAAGCTCTTCACAGGTAAATACACCTGCTGTAGCGACCCCGATCCTAAGTACAATTAACACTTAAAACTTAAAAGTCCCTCCAGGCGAGGGACTTTTTTGGTGAAGTATAAACGAAGGAGAACCGAAATGGATAAAAACACGGAAAACTCGAATAAAAACCCCTCATCATTTTTTCAGACGCTTATTGTAGTACTTGCCGTATTTTTGCTTTTCTTCTCAGGCAATCTCATAGGCACATTAGGCGCGAAGCCTGAGGTAGAAGCAACAGAAAATGAACAGGCTCAGGAAGTGGTTGTAACTCCCCAGCAGTCAACAACCCAGGCGCAATCTACAGCGGCAGCTACAACAGAGGCATCAACGGAGCCTAATGTTCCGGACGGTGGCGATACAACAACCGGGGCTACAACAACAGCACCGACAGCAGATAATGCGGCAGGGGTACCGTCAACTAAAGCAGAAATTGTTGCACTTTTCAATGAGAGTGCGAATAAGGTTAAAACTGATGCAACCAAGGTTGTCAAGAATTACGAGTACAGATCAAACTTGGAAGAACACCTTCAAATCCCGAAGGCACTTGAGAGTATGGCTAACAGTCTTATGGGTTCGGCTATGCAGGATGATCTTGAGCCTATAGAATATGCTACAAAGGAAGACATTGTTGCGAATTACCAGGTTCCCGGTCAAACATGGGTGAGTCAGCTTACAGAGGCAGAGGTTGCAGAAGCGACCTGCACAGACAATGGCACAGAGTACGAGGTAATGATAAAGCTTAATCCTACCACAGACCCGGAGCCGGGTACTGGTGTCGCAAAGGCTTTTGATACGATTACAGCTTCCGAAGTTAAGGAGAGTGCGCCCTCTATACTGCAGACATTTACAACGGAATATTATGATTGTGTTGTTAAGTGTAAGATTGATAAAGCGACAAGATATACGACTTGGGCTAATTACACATCACCGTTGATTCTTAAGGTTACGGTAAAGATGGGATTTACGATGGATGCTCAGATTGGCCTTTGTTTTGAAAAGGACTACACCATAACATATTAATAAGCAAAGTTTTGTCAAACTTTTACAAAAGTTTGCAGGGTGTGGGACAGAGTCCCACCACAAATAAGTTAAGTTTGTGATTTAATATCATTGATGGCGCGGGAAAGGCTTGTTAAAAAACAACGTCTTTCCTGCCGTTTTTTTGTTTCTATGGATTACTCCCTCTGTCAGACTACGTCTGACATCTCCCTTTTCAGGCAATGTCATTAACTTAAAGCGGTTACTTCTTTTATAGGGGAAATTTGTGATATATAATTTATTTTGGATATAATGGTTAGCCTCTACTCCGCTCATGCCGCGGGGGCACTTACTTTGTCCGGAGTGACAAAGTAAGAACCTTTCGTGCTGTGCACTCAAGAACCTTGTTACTTGCGTAATAAGCAAAGCACTCTTTTTTTGTTGACACTACCTCTTCCTTTTTGAATATACCTTTAGTACGCCTTCAACAACAGACTACGAAGCGCCTTGGTTTCTGCTTTTTTGTTACTTCCGATAAATCCCGTAGTCTACTGCTTTTTATAAAGCTTCTGCCCGCCTGCGTCTGTTGTTTCCGCAGCGGGTCAGCTTTTTTATACTTGAACAAACAACAAATGAAATGTTATCTCTTAGAAAACCTGAAGCAAACCTTTTTTCCTTAAGTTAATGACATTGCCTAAAAGGAGAGGCTTGACTCATCCACCACTGCGTGGTCCCCCTTCCCTACAAGGGAAGGCTTGACTCCTATAAAAGGCGGGTAGGATTTACCCTACTCGCCTTAGTTTATCGCAATTCATAATTCATAATTCATCATTCATAATTATCAATGGTATTCCGGCAGCCAGTCCTTGTGTGCTTCAAGCATCTCGTCAACCATAGCATAAATATCCTTGATGTTAAGCTCTGTACCTGTAAGAGGATCCATCATAGCCGCATTGTAGATATACTGCTTTTCGAGGGTTGCCGCAGCCTCGATAGTAAGAAGCTGAGGATAGATATTGCTTGCATTCATAGCGGCAAGCTGTAAAGGTAAGGGGCCAATATGGCAGGGTGTGATACCGCTTCCGTCAACGAGGCAGGGCACTTCAACGCAGGCCTCGGGAGGAAGGTTGTCAATAAGACCGTTGTTGAGAACATTACCGCCGATTTTGTAGGGCTTATTTGTAACGATAGCTTCCATAATATATGAAGCGTATTCCTCTGAGCGCTCGTGAGTAATTTTGCCGTCAGCTAAGATGCTGTCTCTTTCCTTTTCCCAGCCTGCAATCTGATTTACACATCTTCTCGGGTATTCGTCAAGCGGAATGTTGAACTCATCTATCATTTCGGGGTATCTTGACTTAATGTAGAAGCCGTTATACTCTGCATTATGCTCACTGCTTTCAGTGCAGTAGTAGCCTAATTTATCGATATAGTCGAAGCGTACCATATCATCGTGCTTTTCATTTGCATTCTTTTCCTTAGCTCTCTTTTTGATTTCAGGGTAAAGGTCGTTGCCGTCCTTGTCTCTTACGTCAAGAAGCCACGCCATGTGGTTGATACCTGCAATTCGGTCTGTTCTGCCCTCAATCTTATCTTCCATACCGAGCTTTTCAAGAAGATGCTTTGAACAGCCCTGAACACTGTGGCAGAGACCGACAGTCTTGATTTTGGTATAGCGAAGCATATAGCCTGTGAGCATAGCCATAGGATTAGTATAGTTGAGGAACCAGGCATCGGGGCAAACCTCTTCCATATCGTCGGCAAAAGCCTTCATAACAGGGATAGTACGCAGTGCGCGCATAATTCCGCCGATACCCATAGTATCTGCTATAGTCTGACGAAGACCGTATTTTTTTGGTATCTCGAAGTCTGTGACAGTGCAGGGCTCGTATCCGCCAACCTGAATAGCGTTAACTACGAATGAAGCGTCTCTGAGAGCGTCTTTTCTCTCCGCTTCACCAAGGTATGTAGTAATCTTAGCTCTGCCCTCATTGATATTTTTGTTAATGGCTGAGAGGATAATTTCAGACTCCTTGAGTCTTTGCTCATCGATGTCATAAAGTGCGAATTCACTTTCTCTCAGGCAGGGAGTGCACATACAGTCGCCGATAACGTTTCTTGCAAAAATAGTGCTGCCTGCACCCATAAATGTAATCTTCATAATTAATAATTCCTTTCAAAAAGAAAAATCCTTTCAAAACCTTGCTTTATAAGCAATATTTTGATAATATAAACATAGCATAATAAACTAAAAAATACAAGACAAAGAGGAAAAAATATGAAAGAAACAAAATTTTATCTTGTGGCAGACCCTCATTATTTTGCAACTGAGCTTGGCTGCAGCGGTGAGGAGTATGAGGATTTTATGCACTACGAGCAGAAGTGCTTTGCAGAAACCGAGAGCATCAACAAGAGTGTGTTCAGCTGGCTCGAAAAAGCAGACGAAGCCGATATTGTACTCATTTGCGGTGACCTTATCTTCAACGGTGAAAAAAAGAGCCACGAGGGCTTTTTAAAGCTTCTCTATGACCTTAAGGCAAGGGGCAAGAAAATCTACGTTGTAACTGCCGACCACGATTTCAAGTGGAAAGAGGGCGACACCTTTGCTTTCGGGAAAAACGGCAGGTACTCTCCCGAACACACCAAGAGAGATGAGATTACAAAGCTCTACGCCGACTTCGGCTTCGGCGATGCCATTGCTATAGATGGGGAACATCTTTCCTATGTTGCACAGCTTTCAGAGTGTGTAAGACTCCTTGCAATCAACTGCGACCTGAAGAAAGACGGCAAGTACCATTTCTTTGAAGAGCAGCGCGAATGGATTGAGGAGCAGGCTGAAAAGGCAAAAGAAGACGGTCAGATGCTCTTTGCAATGTGCCACTACCCCATTCTCCCGGGTCAGCCTTTATTCTCGCTCATTTCACCTATGCTCATAAGAGACGCTCACAAGTTTGCTACATTCCTTGCAGATAACGGCATACATCTTATTTTCACAGGCCACATGCACAATCAGAGCATTAACTTTATCGAAACGGAAAAAGGCAATAAGCTTTACGATGTAACTACGGGTTCAATTATTGCTGACCCTGCATACATAAGACTCGTTACCGTAAAGGACGAAAAGACAGTAGACATAAAGAGTATCCCAACTCCCGACTTCGAATGGGACACTCAGGGTAAGGGCTGTAAGCAGTACCTTAAGGATATGTTTGACAGAATGATTGTCAATGTACTTACGGATATGCGTGATGACACTCAGCGTATGATGAACAAGTTTCACATTGAAGACAAGGGAATTATCAAGAAAGTGCTTCATATAGCCGGTAAATTCATCTGCAAAGTCAAGGTAGGTACTCTTGCAAAACTGCTTTTCATAAAGTGCGACAAGAGCATAAAGAATATGCGTGTCCTCGACTATGCAACTGAGCTTGTACGCGGTGCATTTGAGGGCAATCAGACCTTCAAAGAGGGCACACCCAAGGGTGACGTATGGCTGGCTCTTCTCAAGAGAATCAGATTTATCCTCAAGAAAATTGATGTCAAAGGCTGGGACGGCAAAAAGGCTGACCTTTACGATATTCTCAAAAACACAGCCGGCAACTATGATATTGACGACTATAATGCGACTTTGATACTTAAGTAAAATTAAAGAAAGCTTAGTATAATTAACCGGCAATATATAAAAAGGAGTGTAGCCATGAACAAAGAAAAGCTTATAAAAGAGCTCAAGTCAATAAAGCCACTGAACTTTCCACTCCTTATGGTTGCAGGCTTCATAAACGCCTTCGGTGTTACGGTATTCCTCTCCCCCGTAAACCTCTATGACAGCGGAATTTCGGGCACATCAATGCTTCTTTCACAGCTGACTCCCGAGTACCTGACTCTTTCAATCTTCCTGCTTATACTTAACATACCGCTCTTTTTATACGGGCTTAAAAGACAGGGACTCGCTTTCACGGTATACTCAATATTCGCTGTTGCCTGCTACTCTCTGGGTGCATGGCTTATTACAGATATGCTTCCCATTGATGTCAGCATTGCTTCTCCACTTGCTGAGGACGACCTGCTGTTATGTGCAATTTTCGGTGGACTTATTTCAGGCGTTGGCAGCGGACTTACAATCCGTTTCGGCGGTGCCATTGACGGTATAGAGGTTATGGCGGTAATCTTCGCAAAAAAGCTCGGCATAACAGTGGGCACCTTTGTTATGATATATAACGTCATTCTCTATATTATCTGCGGAATTGTACTGAGTAGCTGGATACTCCCTCTTTATTCTATCATCACTTATGCGGCAGGCGTAAAAACAGTCGACTTCATCGTTGAGGGTCTTGACCGTTCAAAGGGAGTTATGATTATCACAAGCAAGGGCGAAGACGTCAGTAATGCCCTGATGCTTGCTTTTGAGACAGGTACCACCAAGATTACGGCTAAAGGCGGTTATACGGGCAAGGATAAGACAGTTATATACTTCGTCGTTAACCGTTTCCAGATTTCACGTATGAGGCAGATTGTCCATACCATTGACCCTCACGCTTATATGACAATCAGCGAGGTTGCTGACGTATTCAAGAGCGAGCAGGAGAATCAGGATTAAACCTTCTCCGGTACGCGAAATAATTCCTCGCTAAGGCGAGCATTCCCCAACGAATAAGCACTCAAAACCTCACAGCAAAAGTTTATCCCCGACACGAGATGTCGGGGATTTGTGTTTTTACATTACTGTTACTTCTGCGATGTTGCTTGTTTTAACACCGTCTTCGGTTTTGAATAAATTCATATTAACTATAAAGTAATATGTTGTGCCGCTTTCGAGATTTTTAATGGTTACGGTTTCTTTTTTACTTGAATACGTACTTTTACCTTTACCCTCTTCCAATTCCTCTTTAGAAGTGTTGCGTGTTACGTAATACGGAACGTCAGTACCGCTTGAATCCCAGGTGAGTTTTACTACACCAGGTTCTGTCGACTCAGCTTTTAAGTTTGCAGGCGCTGTTGCGAGAGTATACGTCGAATATACCTCGCTCTCATAGCCGAAAGCTACATTGCCCTTGCTGTCTTTAAAATATGGCTGAAGCTTAAATTTAACATCCTGTCCTTTTTCAAGGTCCTTGAAAGTGTAGGTTGTCTTGTTTTTAATAGAAGCAACTTTTACATACTTCTTTGTTTTTGCATCATACTTATATACTCTGTAGCCGTTTGCACCCTCTACTGCATCCCAGGTGATAGTTACGCTATTGAGTGTTGCTGTATATGTATAGTTTTTTACTAAACCTAATTTTGGCACTGCAAGATTTTTCTTCTGAACCTTCCCGCAGAGACTGCATTTCCTCTCTTTGACACCTGCAACGGTATAGGTTGACTTGCTCTTTACTTTCCACGCACCATACTTATGACCCTCGGTATTTTTAGCAACCTTATATGAATATGAGTCACCGCATTCGCATGAGTATGTATATGTTCCGCCTTTGGTGCAGGTTACATTACCGCTTTTAACAAAGTTATGTTTGTGCTTATAGTAGAAATGAACCGTAATACCTCTTGCATCAAAATCGGCTCTGTCGCTTTCATCTGATAGTTTATCCCATAATTCTTCTGAGCCTGCGAAATATATATCTTTGAGAAGGGGCATATCGTCCAATGTTTCATAATAAAAACTAATAGCTTTGGTCGGAATGGTCTTTATGTAAACCGCTTTTACGTTATTACATCTACCAAAATCGTCATAACAATCCAAAGATACATAGCTTTCTTTTTCATCACTTGTATCTTCAAAAACAATCTTTTCGAGCTTGCTGCACCCCCAGAATGCTCCGCCTTCGCCGCCACCTTCAACATTTTCAGGTATAACCGCCTTTGTTATGGCTGTTCCTGAAAAAGAACTGTCACCTAAATACTTAATGGTGTCAGAAAAGTCAAAAGAAGTGAGTTTTTCACAACCGTAAAAAGCACTATCGCCTATACTGGTGATATCACCTTGTACGACCACTTTTTCAAGACTTATACATTTACGGAATGCTCTTTCAGGTATATAGGTAACACCTGCTGGCAATGTGACAGATTTCAATGACTCCATGCCTTCAAATGCACCGAAGCCTATTCGCTCAGGCTCAGCGGGAAGATAAAGTTTCTCTACACCCGGGAAGAAATTGAAAGCAAAGTCGCTGATATACTTAATTGTGCCGGGAACAGAAATTTTCTTTACGCTCGGATATTTTTGTTCATATCTTGCGTAATGAATATCATAGCCGTCATCTTCGTCGAAATTTGTTACAATTGCCTTAACCTCTATACCGTCAATCTCATCAACGATATTGATTTTAGTTGTTGTTTCGGCTAATGCTTCATCTTCAAAAAAGTCTGTTACGGCATAGTGTTCACCGTAGTCATATCTGTCATAGTTATACTTCTGACTTGTCAGCTCATAAACTACATTGTCAATTACAACCTTTTCTTCTGCGGCACTTGCACTGAAGCAAAGCGACACCGTAAGCATTAATGTAAGCATTGATAATAAAGTGAGTATCTTTTTCATATTTTTCATCCTTCCTTTGGTACTTTTTACCATCTGTATAATATCACGCTTATGTGTAATCAATATGTAATATCTGTGTTATTGGTATTTATAATATCATAGTTTTGATTACAAAAATGTAATTTTTCTTTTTTATATCTCGGCGGAGCAAAAGAAAAAAGAACGCAGGGGCTTACCCGCGTTCCTATATTTTTATTAACTCTTTTTATTGCCCTCGCCGGGCAGGCGTTACTTTCTTGTAAGAAAGCGGTCAAAGAACTTTACTTGTTCTGACGTTTATTTTCGGAATGCTCTGAAAAGAGGCAGACACGCACCGAAGAATGTCTTATAGCTTTCACAATAGTCAGCACTCTCACGGTTTCGCTTGCAACCGCCGGCTCTGCACATAGCATAAAATCTGCACTTCTTGCACTCCCCCGGCACCGGCAGACTCTCTTTGATAAACTCGAAAGCAGTCTTGCTCTTTGCCATCTCCTCCAGCGTCATATCATTTATGTTACCAAGGCACCACTCATCGGTACAGTAGAAGTCGCAGGGATAAATGTTGCCGTTGCCCTCTGCCACAAACTGATGGGTGCAGTGGCCCATAAGTCCGCACTGCTCTGCCCTTTCGCCTAAATACATTCTCACCCAGTTGTCAAACTGTCTTACGCTGATATAGTTGCCTCTGACGAAATCCTTGACGTAGAGATTGAATATGCGGATAAGAAAGTCGCTGTACTGCTTCGGAGTCATATAGAGCTCGCTTTCAGTCTTATCCCCCATAGGTCTCAGACACGGAATAAACTGCACATAGCCGTAGCCCTGGGCACGGAAATATTTATAAATTCTCTCGGCATTTTCAGCACAATAGCCTGTGAGTACCGTTAAGATATTGAATTCAGTCTTGTGCTTTCTCAGCTTATTCGCCGCAGTGATAATCTTGTAATATGCGTTCTGTCCGTTTGCGTCCACACGGAACTTGTTGCCCTCATAGTCACCGTCAAGACTCAGACCTACAAGAAATTTATTCTCGGTGAAAAATCTCGCCCACTCGTCATTTACTAAAGTGCCGTTAGTCTGAATGGAGTAGAAAATCTCACTGCCCTTTGTGTTGAGCTCCTTTACCTTTTCGGTGAAGAACTTAAAATAGTCCATACCTGCAATAAGGGGTTCACCGCCCTGAAAAGCAAAGGCAACGCTTGAGCCCTCAGCAAAGCTGAGGGCATCTCTTATAAGTTTTTCCGCCGTAGCTTCATTCATCTTACCAAGAGAGAAAACCTCTCTGTTGGCGGCAACATCGCAGTAAAAGCAGTATTTACAGCGAAGATTGCAAAGACTTGAAGCCGGCTTTATCATTATAGAAAGCGGCGGCATTATTCGATAATACCTCTTCTGTTCTGAGCGAAGTCTTTCTGGATAGCCTTGAGCTCTTCGTTCATCTTAGCGGAAACCTCGGGATATACAGTAGTGCGGTTGTAGTTTTCCTGATAGTCGTCAGTGAGTATATGGAGCCAGTTCTTACGGCTCTTATCGAAGAATGCTGAGTTGTCGTTGGGAGCCTTATCAAAATATTTGAGAGTGAGATATTCGCTGTCGAGAATCTCATAGTCATAATCGGGATACATATCCTTGACCGTCTGTGAGGGTACTGTATACTGAATAGCCTTGATGTCCTCTCTCTTCATGTGGAGAATAGGATGCTCTTCATTATGTACAGGAATATCGTCTTTGATAACAGGTACAAAGGAAACACCGTCGATAACACGGTCTGTGGGGAGTGCATTTGCTTCGCCGCCGTTTGTTATGCCTGTGAGCTCAAGAAGTGTGGGGAAGAAGTCAACGAAAGTTGCGCTGTTGCTTCTTGTACCGCCCTTTTCAAAGAGTCCGTCATTATTATCCCATCTTATCATAAAGGGAACCTTCTGACCGCCCTCATAAGGCAGGTACTTTGCACCTCTCAGGTCTGCTGTGCTACCCTCAAGAGCAGGTCCGTTGTCGCTTGTGAAGATGATAATTGTGTCTTCGAGCACACCGAGTTCTTCCATAGTATTAAAGAGCTCACCGAGATATGTATCAAATTCTGTAAGGCAGTCAACATAAGTACCCATACCGCTGACACCGTCATAGTCGTCTCCTGCAAATACAGGACCGTGAGGCCAGGGAGTAGCATAATAAGCAAAGAAAGGCTCGTCGCTGTTTGTAACTGTATCGGTAATCCACTGGGTAATTTCGCCGTGAATCCACTCTGTAAGCTTGCTCTGGTCTTTCTTGCCGTTTTCGTCCTTAAGCTCATCAACGCCGTGTACGATAGTGTATTCACCCTCTTCTTCGGCAGCGTGATAGAAAGGCTTCATATCGTTAACATGGTGTGAGCCGTAGAAATAGTCAAAGCCCTGGTTTGTGGGAAGGTACTCGCCGTAGTCACCAAGATGCCACTTACCGAATGCACCTGTAGCATAGCCTGCCTGCCGGAATACTTCAGCGATTGTAATTTCGTCGCCCAGCATACCGTCGACATTGTTGCCCATTTCGAAGGAGTTATAAACTCTTGTCTGAGCAAAGGGGCTGAAGGTTGAAACTGTGGGATAGATTACGTTATCGGCATAGCCTCTGTAGGGATAACGGCCTGTGAGAGCTGCAAAACGTGCAGGTGAGCAAACGGAATAGCTTGAATAGAAGTTTTCAAAGTTAAGACCGTTTTCACCGATTGAGTCCATATTGGGTGTATCATAGATAGCGCCATTGAGTGAAGTGTCGCCGTAGCCCATATCGTCCATAAGGATAAAGAGCACGTTAGGCTTGCCTGCGGTATCCTTGTCAACACCGTCAAGATAGTCATCGTGACCGTCCCAGAGTCTTTCGGTAACGGGCTTTGTGCGAAGGTTGCCGGTGAGGACTGCAAGAACTGATGAAGCCATAAGAAGCACGCTGAGAAGAGCTGATACAGCACCCTTTACGCCTGTCTTGCTGCACTTTTTCTTTGCAACAAAGAAGAGAGCGAGAAGTGAAGCGATAGCGGGTAAGCCTAAAAGAAGATTACCTGCAAGTCTTGTGAGGATGCTGCCCTCACCTGCAAAGAGGGGATTTTCGGTTGTTGACCAGCCTGCAAGACCCGAGCAGAATGCACCGAAGCCTGCGTCTGCACCCCAGATAACGTGGAAAA
This sequence comes from Acutalibacteraceae bacterium, assembly GCA_045535965.1. Classification (GTDB taxonomy): domain Bacteria; phylum Bacillota; class Clostridia; order Oscillospirales; family Acutalibacteraceae; genus UBA6857. The sequence continues at coordinate 6,880 of JAZSMR010000088.1, read as the reverse complement.
GATAAAGACCGATAAATGAGAAGGCATAGCCTAAAAGCATCGGCAAATAAACCTTTTTCTTGATGATGAGTGAGAGAAAAATTACAGCGGACATAATACAGCAATAGAGGAGTCCTACAAGAGCCACAAGATTAAGTCTTGAGACAAGCTGTGCCACCATAATTCCGAGACCTACAACCATAAGGATTATAGGAAAGACTTTTTTTGATTTGTCGAGTGAAAATTTTTCCATAATTTTCATTCCTTTCTCCATAATGTATTAATTATATCTTAAAAGCAGTCAGTAGTCAACAAAAATTTACTACTGTAAAAACATATCGGCAATGTCTTTTATACCGTATCTTTCAATCAGGTCTTCTACTCCCTCTTTCACTTCCTCCTGAGTGTAGCCGTGCTGTAAAAGAAAGTCTTCATCTTTGCCTGCAAGGTGGTAGTAAAAAATAAGGGCAGTTTTAAGGTATATTCTGTCGCCGTCTGCGGTTATATCGTAAAGCTCGTTTTCGGCTTCATTGATTTTACCCTCATCAATCATAGTTAGGAGTCTTTCAAGGAGCTGTTTTTCCTCGGCATCTTTTATTACATCTTCCATAGAGCGTGAAGTATCAACACCAAAAAGCAGTTTCAGCAGAGTCCTCACCATTTCTCTTACAAGACGCATAATGTAGTCTTTTTCGAAGTTTGCAAACATTTCTCTAACCTACCCTGTTGATATTTTCTATTGCATTACGAATCACTTTTTTGCCGAATTTCCTGCCGAAATAAAACTCAGGCGAGAGTTTGCCGTGACGGTAATACTGCTCTGTATAAACAATAAGCCCCAGATATATTTTCATAAGATAAATCCTTTTCATTTCGTTGCTGTCAAAATTCAAAGGCAATTTTGCTACAGAATTATACCCCTCGATCAGGTGTTTGTTTTCTTCGCAATCAAAAGCTGCAGTATAATCAAGGGATATGAAATCTCCCACTCTGTCACCAAGCATAGCTCTTTCGCAGTCTATTAAGGCATAGAGCTTTTTATCTTTCAGTATAATGTTACCTGCCCATAAATCAAAATGCACAAAAGATATATCTTTAACCTCACGGAGAATATCTCTGTTTTCTTCAATTATACTTCTTATCTCCCTGAGATAGGGAATTTTTGCATTCTTGATTTCAGCATTTTTTATTACGCTTTCCGTCATACTGAGATAAGCTTCTTCCCATGTCTTATAAAGACCGTTCTGAATATATCCGAAGCCATCGTAACAAGGCAAGTTGTGAATTTCAGCCATAGCTTTTCCCAATTCAATCATAACCTGACTGTATTCTTCCTTGCTGAGCTTCACCTCTGTAAGCATTTCACCCTCTATATACTCCATTATGAGATATTGATATTCACTCTCTGAATTGTAATCGTAGCCGTAAATTTTCGGGAAACGGACATTCTTTAAACCACTGAATTTTTCATAGAAACAGACTTCACTTTTTATCAGATTGTTTTCATAAGTGAGCACCTGAGTTTCTTTTGAAGGTGCTACTTTAATAACATAACTTTCTCCGCTTTGCACCGTTACTTTCATTACAGCATTAAACTGACCGCCTTTGAGCGGTGTAACCTTTGTGATTTTGCCTAAATCCTGCCTGAGAAAAATTTCATCTAATACTTCGTCGCTGATATTCCGCTTAGTTTTTGACATCATGTTTCACCTGCCTGTACAGTATATTTTCATTATAATTCGCCCTTTTTTCTTTGTCAACTGTACTTTTTATCTGTTTTGTGCTATTATGTTTTCAGCAACACAATAAGAGGTGCAAAATGTTTATTATAAATGAGGATATAACTGCCTTAAAGGACAAGATTAAAAAGTTAGCATTCAGTGACCGCAAGGATAAAGCTTACGAGTACACAAAAATAACTGCCCGACCCTTTGAAACGAAAAAGGGTATAAAATGGCAGCTGGAAAAGCACAAAAACAATCAGGTTTTTCACGAAAATTTAAGCGAAGAAGAATTCCTCCGTTGGTGCGAAACAGTGGGCAAAGAGAGTTTCAGACAGGCTTGTCTCACCGCCGGGGGTACAACTGTGCAGTACACAATATTCCCCGATAAAACCAAACGCAAGGTAACGGGCAACGCTATAACAAAGGTTGAAACCGCAAAGCACAATAAAGAGAAAAACTATATCCTCCCCCAGGGTCAGAATATTCCCGCACTCGTTGACCTTGGTGTTTTCGGCAAGGACTTTATGGTGGTTTCAAGCAAGTATGACAAGTATAAGCAGATTAACCGATTCATTGAAATTATCGACGACAGCTTTTCGAAAATGAACAAGGACGAGGTGACAATCCTCGACTTCGGTTGCGGTAAATCATATCTCACATTTATCGTTTACTACTACTTTACCGAAATCAAAAAAGTCAAGGCTAAGGTTTTAGGCTTTGACCTTAAAGAAGATGTGGTTAAAAACTGTAATGAAATCGCAAAAAAGTACGGCTATGATAATCTTAAATTCTATGTAAACGACGTAACAAAGGGTGAAGTCTATAAGGACAATGTTGATATGGTAATAACTCTCCACGCCTGTGATATTGCAACGGACTTCGCTCTTTATCATGCCATAAGCCACGGTGTAAAGCATATTTTCTCTGTCCCCTGCTGTCAACACGAGGTCTGCTCCTCAATTAAAAAGGGCGGCGATTTTGATTTACTCCTCACCCACGGACTTATCAAGGAGCGTTTCTCTGCTCTTCTCACAGACAGTATAAGAGCAGATATCCTCAAAAAGTGCGGCTATGAGGTGGATATAATCGAATTCGTGGACTTTGCCCACTCACCCAAAAATCTTATGCTTCGCTGCAAGCTGAAAAAGAGCAATACGCCTGATTTAAGTGAGGTTGAGGCTCTTATGGAAAGATACGGCTTTAAGCAGAAGCTGTATGAGCTTGTGAATAATAATATGTAAGGTTAGCACCTGCTGACGGGTGGGTGCGGCGGCTCCATAGCCGAATGAATTCGGCTCAGCGACCCCTGCGGGGTCGCTGTAAATCGCCCCAATGTGGGGCGATTTATGGAGCCGCCTCGCTGTTTCCTTCACTCACTTCCCGTCGGAGCCTTCACGCTTTCTCCTTAGTGTCTCTACATTTTCTTCCACCTGCTTTTTCTTCAGCGGATAGAAGAACCATAATATAAAGCTCAGCAGAATAAGTCCTACGCCCGGCACAAGCGTAGATATATTGAATATGCCCCTCGTCACCGGGCTGTCAAAGGCAGTCGCTTCACTGTAGCCTATAGCCGAAAGCAAAACTCCCGCAAGTCCCGATGAAGCAGCCTGACCGAGTTTTCTCGCAAAAGAGTAAAGTGCATATACACTGCCATCTTCGCGCACACCGTTTATTATTTCCGAGTAGTCGATAACATCAGTAATAAGAGCCCAGGACACCATAGAGAATACACCGAGACCTATCCATGCTATAGTCTGAAAAGCAACATACACCCAGACGTTATCAGGTCTTATGAAGAACAGTATAAGTATCATTATCCCTGCAAAAAGATTCGACGCGATACTCTCCTCAGCCTTGCCGAATCGAATTACAGCCGGCTTTGATATTACCGCCGCAAGCACCATACCTCCGACCATTGTCAGAGTTGCCACACTCTGCACCGCCGCATTGCCGTAAACATTGGGATAGACATAGTTTATCATCTGCTGCATTGTGAGCTGTGAAAGAAGCATAACTATACTTGCAGCAATAATAGAAATAAGCGGTCTGTTATGAAGACTGCTTTTAATCAGAGCAAATATATGATTGTCTGTGCCCTCATTGTCAACACTCTCGACCTTGACACGTTCCGTAGTGAGAGTATAGCAAAGAACATAGCAAATAACGGCAAGTACCGAACAGACGCCTGCCACGAGAGTAAATCTTCCGCCGTTCATAACCTCTTTTCCGTCAACCTTATCATAAACCACTATAGGTACCACTGCCGTTACAAAAGCTCCCGCAAGCATACCGCCCATTGTTCTGTAGGTGGAAAGAGACTGTCTGTCCGAGGGATTTTCGGACACTGCCGAAGCCATTGAGCCGTAAGGTATATTCACCGAGGTATAAAAAACCGAACCCCAGAGAATGTATGTTACAAAAAGATAGGCAATCTTTGCCCACTGAGGAAGATTAGCGAGTGAACTCTGATAAATGAGAAAAGACGATATTGCAACAGGACCGCACATACGGAGAATCCAGGGCTTGAATTTTCCGTGCTTTGTGTTTTTACTTTTGTCGCAGATTCTTCCCATTGCCACATCCGTAAAACCGTCTATAAAACGCGAGGTCATCATAACTGCACCTACCGCCGCCGCTTCAACACCCATAACATCAGTATAGAACTTCAGAAGAAAGCTCGAAGAAAGCAGAAAGGTGAAATCGTTACCGAAGTCACCGAAAAGATACCCCAATTTATCTCTGAAACCAAAAGGTCTTATTTTTCCTTTACTGTCCACTTTGATCTCTTTCCTTTCGGTTAATTGTTCTTTATAAAGTTTGCTCGCACTCGGGTAATCTTATGCACTTCGGTTTTTCTTTTTTATAAAGATGTTTTTATCTGCATAATGCTATTTACTAACAACTTCAAATTTGGTATAATAATGCTTAACAAGTTTTTTGGAGGACACAAAATGCTTAATCTCATTAAAAGAAATACTCCCGCTATTGCCGACAGCTTTATTTTAGAAACAACTGACAGAATGAACGGCAAAAGCTACTACGAAATAAGCGAAAAAAGTGGCAAAATACTCATAAAAGGTGACTGCAAAATCAGCCAGGCTATGGGCTACTATGCTTATCTTAAAAAATACTGCAAGGTAAACTATGCCCATTGCGGCAACACCGAGCTCAGTGTAACTGAAGCTCCCTTGCCCACCGAGACTACTTTACATATCATCGACCAGGAAAAGAGAGCTTATCTCAACTACTGCACCCTCTCCTACTCTATGCGCTCATGGCAGTGGAAGGAATGGGAAAAGGAAATCGACTTTATGGCTATGAACGGCATCAATATGCCTCTTAGTGTTATCGGCAACGAAGCTACTGTCTTCTATACTCTTCTCGATTTCGGCGTAAGCGAAGAAAAAGCACTCTCGTTTGTGGCAGGTCCCTCATATTACGCCTGGCAGATGATGACAAACCTTGATTCATTTATGCATATCCCCGACAGAAAGTATATAGACAAGCGCCTTGAGCTCGGCAGAAAGATTATCGACCGTCAGATTGAGCTCGGTATGACTCCCATTCAGCAGGGATTTGCCGGTCACGTACCCGGATTCATCAAAGAGATTTTCCCCGATTCAGAGCTTCAGCATCTGCCTACCTGGTGCGGTTTTCCCGGTACTTGTCAGTTCGACCCTCTCGATAAAAATTTCGCTGTATTCGGCAAGGCTCTTCTGGAAAAGCAGAAGGAGCTTTTCGGCGCATATCACTACTATGCCTGCGACCCCTTCCACGAAAATGAGCCTCCTACAGATGGCGGCGTGTACCTTGCCAATGTAGGCAAGACTGTCTCAAAGATGTATACCGACTTCGATGCTGATGCCACATGGGTTATGCAGGCCTGGTCGCTTCGTGAAGAAATTGTCAAGGCTGTTGACAAGGATAAGCTACTCATTCTCGACCTTGACGGCAGTAAGAGTGAGCTTCACAAGGGCTTCTGGGGCTATAGCTTCGTCTGCGGTACACTTCATAACTTCGGCGACAGAAACTCACTTCACGGCTCGGCAGAATTTCTCGCTGAAAATCAGTACGCTGTAAGAAAAGAGAAGTACCCCTCAGAAATCGGTACGGGTCTGTTTATGGAGGGCTTCTTCCAGAATCCTCTTTACTATGATTTGGCTTTCCACACTATTGTTCAGGATAAAAAGGTTGATCTTGACTCCTGGCTCGAAGACTACGCTGTAAGACGCTACGGCAGTGATGAAGAGTGTCTTAAGAATGCAGTTTTTGCTCTGAGAGACAGCTGCTATAATCCCAAATGCATCGGCAGAGAGACAAGCTCAATTATCGCTGCAAGGCCTTCAACCACTCACTATCACACAGCTCCCAACGATAAGGTTGAGCTGAGATACGACAACAAGGTGCTCTTCAGCGCTGTTACAGAGCTTCTTAAGGCTGAAAGCGCAACCACTGACGGCTACAGCTTCGACATCTGCGATATTTTAAGGCAGGTGCTTTCCAACAAGGCCAAAGGGGTGTACTTTGTCATAATGGACAGCTTCAGAAAGAATGATAAAGAGGCTTTTGAAGACAACTGCACACTCTTTGAGAAGATACTTCTCGGTGTTGACAGACTTCTCGCCACAAGAGACGAGCTGAGCTTTGATACTCACATCAACGGGGCTATAGCAAACGCTTGCTGTGACGAGCACAAGGAGCTTTTCAGACACAATGAGGTTGCACTCATCACTATATGGGGACCTTATGTAAACAACGAGCTTTTCGACTATGCCTGGAAAGAGTGGGCAGGACTTATCAAGGACTACTATCTCCCCCGTTGGCAGATGTTCTTTAATGAGCTGAGAGCTTCATTTGGTGAGGATATCAGCCATATTTCCGATACAGAGTTCAACCACAATGAAAGAAACGACTATGATACTACTGGGTTTCAGCAGAAGCTTCGTGATTTTGAGTATAGCTTTACTTATTCTTACAAGGGTAATGCGCGTAAGGGTGAATGTACAATAGCTGTTGCGAGAGAGCTTGTTGAAGAGTTTGCAGAAATCATATAAAAAAACAAATAAGTAAAGTTTTGTCAAACTTTTACAAAAGTTTGTGGGGCATCGTCGCTGAAGCGCTGCCAGTGGCGGATAAAGCGAGGCGAGGATGGCGCAGCGGTCAAAATTCATAGGCGC
>JAZSMR010000123.1:0-17460 GCA_045535965.1 Acutalibacteraceae bacterium | reverse complement strand
ACTGATATACTGAAACCACAAAATACAAGGAGGTACCCTTATGAAAATGACACTCGGTGCTTTTATAGCACAGCTCAGAAAAGAAAAAGGACTTACGCAAAAACAACTAAGTGAAATCCTCGGCGTTTCGGACAAAACAATCAGTCATTGGGAAAGGGAGGAATCCGCTCCCGATATCAGCATTCTTCCAATACTCGCCCATACTCTCGGTGTAACAGCAGATGAGCTTTTAGCAGGCTCTATCAGTTCACCTGCCGAACCGATAGAGCAGTTTGCGGCCATAACACAAGCAGATAAAACGGCAAACAGCTACCGGATATTCAAGATTTCCAACAGCATAACCGCTGCTTTTTCATTATTATGTACTGTAATTGCCTCCGGCGGAGTTTATCTTTTCAGATTAGTAACACTTGATCACACTGCTAACTATATTGCATTCTTTGCAACCCTTGGCGGAGTTTCTTTATCTGCTGTGCTGACAGTAATATTCAATATTGTTTTTGCCTCTAAGCTCAATCCCAAATCAGACACTTATGACAAATATCTCTTTAATGCCAACCGCATAAGTACACTCAATATTTATCTCTGTCTTATGTGCATATCTGCAAATCTTATCTTTACTGGCAGATACGGATTTCTTTTTGTTGCAGTAGCTTTGCTTCTCTGCCTTATAATAGAAAAGATACTAAAATCAACCAAAGTTCTTGCTTTGGAAAAAGCTTTTGAAACCGAGAATAAAAAGAGTGTTTATCTTCTCAGAAAATCCTGCACTGTACTGTGCGCTATTCTTGTTATTCTCGGTAGTTTAGGACACTTTTTTATTTCCGATTGCTGGAACCCTAACCTATATGATAAAGTTTTTAATTCAGCTGATGAGTTCAAAGCATATATGGAAACTCCATATGCTATGCCTGAAGACGCCTGGCAAATAGACGGAGTCAAAACCACTACTGCACCTCCCACAACTTCCTCCAACCAGAATGACAAACCGCTTCAGCCTCCCGCGGCAAGTGTCACACCGGACAAAGAAACCGGATCTGCATTTTATGAAACTGTCTATGACGATGACGGCAATGAGATAGTAACTTTTATGTTCAGGAACAATGCAGTATATAAGTATACATATAGCAGTGACGGCAAGTTCCGTATTATTACCTATGACTCAATGCGGAAGGCAGAAACAATAAACCATTTCCGTAATCACACCTTAGATTTCCTGATGCCTCTTTATTATGTTGTAGTTATAATAATATCAGTAATAACCTACAAGAAAAAACTTGCAAATCTCAGCAATTAAAGATTTTACTTCGCATCAGCTTCTCTTTCTGTGCAAACTGCAATAAACAGGCACCAAATAATCGTGACTTCCTCCCATTCCACCATACAACCTGCACAAAAACCGCACAGTTTCCCCGTACTAACAAAAAAACTTGAAAAAAATCGAAAAAAAATTACAAAAAGGTATTGACAAACCCGACTGCGTTGTGTATAATAGCCTCACTGATTAAGACGAGTGCGTAATAAGCGCATAAGTAGTCGGTGTTTTTAGCGATGAGGGTCCACCCGTTCCCATCCCGAACACGGTAGTTAAGCTCATCAGTGCTGACAATACTTGGCTGGAAGCGGCCCGGGAAGATAAGGCGATGCCGACACAGTAAAGAACTGCAGTAATAACTGCGGTTTTTTCTTTTTTATTTTCATTTTCCTCTTGATATTTGTATGCTGTATAGAATATAATAGTAATTGACAATACTTATGCCACAAGCATTAGGAGGGGTTAAATGGCAGGCAATGTAGTTTTTATGCCCGACATCGAATATAAATCCTGGGTCAACCGCAATAAGGAGCTCCTTGACGATATCATCAAAACCGGCAAGGTTTCGACTATGTGGCTTGCCAAGGGTAACAACAAAAGCTTTTTGGTAAGATACTTTAAAGAGTGCGGATATACTATCACAATAGATTGAGGAGAAAGAAATATGAAAAAAGACGTTAAGAAAGCTATCAAGACAGCAAAAATCGCCGTTAAGGCTGTGAAAATTATTTCCACCTGCATTGTAATTGCTTCGGCAGTTTATGCTCTCGTGCCAAAGTACGATACATTTGAGGGTATCGATGCGGATAAGCTTGTGGAAAATCACTGTAATAAGGCATAACTGTTTCCGCCCTGCGGGGTCAATACAAAATAATAATATAGTTTTTTATGGAACGCGACTGAAGTTTCGCGTTTCTTTTACTTTTATCCCGCCGATTTTACAAAAAATAGATTTCACTGAGAGTTTTTAAAGCTTTATACGTCTAATAAGTGAAAGGCAAAACCGCTTTTCGGAAAGGAGAAAATCAATGGATAATGGTGCAAGTAGCTACCGCCGTTACCTTGATGGTGATGACACAGGAATAACCGAAATAATAAGAGATTACAAAGACGGCCTAACCTTATACATAAACGGCTATGTAAATAATATTTTCACTGCCGAGGATTTAATGGAGGATACATTCTTTAAGCTGGCAAGTAAAAGACCCCGTTTTTCGGGTAAGAGCTCATTCAAAACCTGGCTTTACGCAATAGCGAGAAATGTCGCCTTGGACTATCTCAGGAAAAACAGTAAGCTCGAAAGTACGCCAATAGAGGACCTGAGCAATTATATTACCGAGGAAACAAGTGTTGAAAAAGAGTATCTGATTAAAGAGCAGAAAATTCTTCTGCACCGCATTATGAGGGAGCTTAAGCCCGAGTATTTTCAGGTCTTGTATCTCGTTTATTTTGAGAATTTCACAAATGAAGAAATCGCAAAGATAATGATAAAGAACAAACGGCAGATTGAAAATCTCATTTACCGTGCAAAGAGCACACTTAAATCAGAGCTTGAAAAGGAGGGCTTTGAATATGAAAAACTATGAGGAAATAGCAAAAAGAGTTTTAAAGCGCAGAGACGAATACGAAGAAGCGAAGAAAATGAAAAGACAACACATAGCGCAGATTTCTACAGCGGTAGTCTGCCTTGTGGTTGTATCAGCTATCGGTTTTGGTATAGGCAGAAAAAACTGGCTGAAAACGCAGCTGGCAGAGCTTATGTCCTTCCAGGCAACAAACATATCAGACGAGGGTGCAGATAGCACCTCAGCTTACGTGCCGACAGCCAACACTACTACCCGACCTGCAACAACAAATAAAGCTAATACAACCGATGCGCTCACAACTACAACATCCGGAGAGCTTTATTACGAAATTGATTGGGACAGAAAATCAACGCCCGGCAAATTCTGTGCTGTAAGGCTGAATCATATCAATTACATCAATATTTCGGACGAGCCCGGATATAGCAGCTTTACAGAATATGTCTATCCCTTCGGTCCTTTTGAAGAGAGGGCAACAACCCGAAGTGCCTCAGAGCTTATCACCGATATGCAGATTGAAGCACTTGAGCCCGACGGTACTCTGCACACTACGTCGGTTGACATATTCTCTCTCGAGGGCCTCAGTGAGAATTTGGCATTGGGTGTCAGATTCCCCGACGATGACAGAATTTACACCTATGTGAGCAGTACCTATATACCCGAAACATTAGGCGAATTTCTCAGCGCCATTGACTATGACAACACCGTAACCTACGGCGGAATTATGCTCTACCCGGGCAATAATTTCCCTGTCAACAACGAAAATGCCAAGGATATAAAAAGTTATCTGCTGTCTGACGCAAGTCTTGTGAACATTATGGATGCAGATGCTGAAGCAACCGGCAACTGTGTAATCGCATCGATTTACTGCCGTGAGCTCGGCAGAGAAAACAAGGTTTTGCGTATATGGGAAAACGGACTTATTGCTACCAATCTTATAGGCTATGAATTTTCCTTCAATGTGGGCAAAGAAGCTGTTGCAAGCTTCCTCAAAGACAGCTACAACATCACCTTTGAGCAAATAAAAGAGCTCACAGCTGTGACTACGAACACAACCGAGCCTTATACATCAGACACCGTCACAACTGCTGATGAAGGCATTACGGAGACAGTCACAACGACCTCTCTCCCTGCTCAGCCTACTACAGATACAGTCACTACCGATGCCCCCGAAACCGTCACAACAGACGGTGCCTTATGGTGCGGAACAGGGTTAGCTGAAAGCGAAAACGAAAATGTATCTGTCAGCACAACAAGCGAAACCACAACTGAATAAACCACACTCCCCCGGCAGTCTTTTCTGTCGGGGAAAGTTTTGTGATGTCGGCAGGTCCGGCGGCTCCATTGGCGAACTGCGTTCGCCTCACCGGAGACTCCGGGAGTCTCCGGTGCAAAATCGCCCTGTGGGCGGTTTTGATGGAGCCGCCTCCCGCCTCTTGCAGTAACTTCAAAATATTTAACTCCTAACTCCTAACTTTAAAAAAACTATTGCACTATTGCTCATTCCGTGATAAAATAAAAAGGTTAAATAAAATTATAAATCAGGTGAAACAATGGATATCAGAAACGAAGTAAGAAACGTCGCAATCATCGCCCACGTTGACCACGGTAAAACTACCCTCGTTGATGAGCTTCTTAAGCAAAGCGGCACCTTCAGAACCAACGAGCAGGTTGCAGACAGAGTTATGGATTCAGGCGACCTTGAACGCGAAAGAGGTATCACCATCCTTTCAAAAAATACAGCTATTCACTACAAGGATACCAAAATAAATATCGTTGACACCCCGGGTCACGCTGACTTCGGCGGTGAGGTTGAGCGTATTCTCCTTATGGTTGACGGTGTACTTCTCTTGGTTGACGCTTTTGAGGGCTGTATGCCTCAGACAAGATTCGTGCTCAAAAAAGCTCTCGGACTTAAGAAAAAGGTTGTAGTCGTTGTAAATAAAATCGACAGGCCAGGCGCAAGACCCGTAGAGGTTATCGACGAGGTACTGGACCTGTTTATTGAGCTCGGTGCAGATGATGACCAGCTTGAATTCCCTGTAGTTTATGCAAGCGGACGTGACGGCTATGCTTCTCTTGACGACAATGCAAGAGACGGCGATATGAGACCGCTCCTTGACGCTATTCTCGAAAACATCGATGCTCCTAAGGGTGACTTAAACGGCCCCACACAGATTCTTTTCTCTTCTCTTGACTATGATGATTATATCGGCAGAATCGGTGTCGGCAGAGTCGAAAGAGGCTCAGTAAAGCAGGGCCAGCAGGTGGTCCTGTGCAACAACAGCGGCGAGCAGAAGAATGTCAGAATCAGCAAGCTTTATCAGTTTGAGGGACTCAAGAGAGTTGAGGTTGCATCAGCTACCCTCGGCGACCTTATCTGTGTATCGGGTATCGCTGAGCTTAACATCGGCGACACAGCCTGCGACCCCGAAAATGTTGAACCCCTCCCCTTCATAAAAATTGACGAGCCCACTATCTCGATGAACTTCATTGTAAATAACAGCCCCTTCGCAGGCAAAGAGGGCAAGTTTGTCACATCAAGAAATATCCGCGAGCGTCTTTTCAAAGAGGTTGAAACCAACGTGTCAATGCGCGTTGAAGAGACTGACACCACCGACTCATTCAAGGTCAGCGGCAGAGGCGAGCTTCACCTTTCAATTCTCATTGAAACTATGCGCCGTCAGGGTTACGAATTCCAGGTATCACGCCCCAAGGTTATTCTTAAAGAGGAAAACGGTGTTACCCTTGAGCCTATGGAGCTTCTTATTGTTGAGGTACCCGAGCAGTATGCAGGCTCAGTAATTGAGAAGGTCTGCTCAAGAAAGGGCGAGCTGGAAAATATGGGTGCACGTGACGGCGGCTCGACACATCTTGAATTCAAGGTACCTGCAAGAGGTCTTATCGGCTACAGAAGCGAGTTTATGACCGACACCAACGGCAACGGTATAATGAATCAGCTTTTTGCAGGCTACGAGCCTTATAAGGGTGATATTGTCACAAGAGAACGCGGTTCTATTGTTGTACACGAAACCGGCGAAAGCTCCGCCTACGGACTTTTCAACACTCAGGACAGAGGCAGACTTTTCATCGGTGCAGGTGTACCTGTATATGAGGGTATGATAGTCGGCGAATGTGCCAAGTCTGAGGACGTTGTATGTAACGTCTGCAAACAGAAGCATCTTACCAACACACGTGCTTCGGGCTCTGATGATGCCCTGAGACTCGTACCGCCTACGAATCTTTCCCTTGAGCAGTGCATGGAGTTTATCAAGGATGATGAGCTTCTTGAGGTTACACCTGTTTCTTTGAGACTCAGAAAGACGATACTTTCAAAAGAGCAGAGAATGAAGAAACAGTTTAAGAAGGGATAATAAGTAAAGTTTTGTGGTTGTTTTTTACAAAAAAATCAACGCCACTCGGCGAGCGCATAGATTTTTAATAGTTAAGCCGTCTTGATTTGTTTCAAGACGGCTTTAATTTTACTTGTTTTGTTGAAATTTTTTCTTTGAAAGAGGTTTCAGGTAGTTTTTCTTCATATCTCGTATAGATCCAAAGAAGACTTCCTCTGACTTTGACAGTATATGATTATCATTTTTCAAACTTATAAGTTCAAAAGTACAAATCAAATCAGCTACTTGAAAAAGCCTATAATTAGACGGCATAACTTTTCTCATTTCGGTCTGCGGTAGCAACACCGAAAAACAGTGGCAAGAAGCTTACCAAGCTCCCCTTGACCGTTATCATAATATAAAACAATACGCTCAAATCCGGCAAAAAAACCATAGTTTTCTCTTATAAAGCCCGACAACTTCTTACTAAGTGCAACCGTAAGCCCCAAAGAATCAGCAATATGTTTTTTCTCCACAGAAAAAGTTGCATATTGTATATCCGCATTTTTCGTAAATCTCATTATACGATTAAGAAATTTCCTTCGTTCCCTAATATCCAGAAGCTGATAATCCTCTTCGCGACGTATTATAGGTCGCATGGAAACAGTGATCTTTAGAAAAATCCAGTTCTTCAAGGCCGCTTTCCAACAGTTTGATATGATTTTCTATAGAATGTGCCTGATTATGAAAAACAAGGGTAAAAATATAAAACGGAGAATGCTTTTCATACGGTCCGAAATCCCCGGACTCGTCAACAAAAATACTAAGCTCGTTCATTTAAACGTCCTCTTGATATAAAAATAGCGGGGAACATCCCCGCTGCAGGTGGACCCGGATCTTTACGACCAGCCCGTTATTCTGTATTTGTATTATAGCACATTACTGCATTAAATACAATACTTTTGATGAAAAATCTATCATTCATCTTTAATATTATATGCACAAAAAAACAAAAAGTTAAAATAATACTAAATTTATATTTATTGCACCTTGATTAATATTAACTTCTTTTGTTTCTTGCAGGGCGTTGCCCCGCACCCCACAAACTTTTGTAAAAGTTTGACAAAACTTTACTTATTCCTCAGTTTTCCAAGTCAACACTGATATCATAAAGCTTCTTGTAAATTCCGCCCTTCCGGAGCAACTCCTCATGTGTTCCCTGCTCCTCAATGCCCTTGTCCGTAAGCACAATAATCCTCGAAGCATTGCGGATAGTCGAAAGTCTGTGTGCAATAGTGAATGTCGTTCTACCCTTTGTAAGTTCTGCAAGAGACTCCTTGATATACTGCTCACTTTCATTGTCGAGAGCCGATGTAGCCTCGTCAAGAACAATAACCGGCGGATTCTTTATAAATACTCGTGAAATGCTGATACGCTGCTTCTGACCGCCCGAAAGCATTATGCCACGTTCACCTATATAGGTGTCATAGCCCTGAGGCAGACTCATAATGAAATCGTGTGCCCCTGCTCTCCTTGCAGCCTCAACTGCCTCTTCTCTCGAAGCATTCGGCGCACCGTAAAGGATATTTTCAATAACAGTACCGGAGAAAAGATAAACGTCCTGCTGTACGACGCCGATAGCCTGTCTCAGAGATTTTAAGTTGATCTCGTTGATGTCTTTGCCGTCAAGAGTTATTCTGCCCTCTTTAAGCTCGTAGAAGCGTGAAATAAGACTGCACATAGTTGTCTTACCACCGCCAGAGGGGCCAACAATGGCAATATTCTCGCCCTGCTTTATGGTGAGGTTAAGGTTAGCAAGCACGTCGCCTTTTTCTTCCTCATAGCTGAAGGTAACATTCTCGAAATTGATGTCACCCTTTATGTTTTCGATAATATCCTCAGAGTCATAGCCTGCCTCAGAATCTATCTCCATAACCTCGGCAAAGCGCTCGATACCTGTCATACCCTTTTCGAACTGCTCGGTGAATTCAACTATTCGCTTGATTGCGGCAATAAGCATACCGATATAGAGAAGATAGGCTGTCATATCAGCAGCAGTGATTTTGCCTGTCATAAGGAAATAACCGCCAAGGAGAATCATTACCACGTACATAAGACCGTCAAACATTCTCACAACACAGTTGAGCATTGCCATATATCTGTAGGAGTGCTTCTGTACCTCGGCAAATTCTGTGCTTCGGGCATTGAACTTATCCTTTTCCGTCTGCTCGTTTGCAAAGGATTTCACTACCCTGATACCGAGAAGCGATGTCTCCGTCTGAGCGTTGACCTCACCTGCGATAACTCGTCTTTCCTTGAAAATCCTTCTCATTTTACGGCGGAAATAAAGGGAGCCGTAGAAAATAATTGGAATTGCAACAAAGGTGGAGACTGTCAGCAGAGGATTGATACCCGTAAGAATGATGAATGATGCAGTTACCTTGATACCTGCAATGAAAAACTCCTCAGGGCAATGGTGGGCAAATTCCACCACATCGAAAAGGTCGGTGGTAATTCTCGACATAAGCTGACCGACCTTGGTTTTGTCAAAATAACTGAAGGGTACTGTCAGAAGATGTGCGAACATATCCTCACGCATATCCTTTTCGATTTTAACGCCCATACCGTGACCTATATAAATCATATAGTACCCTGCCGCCATATCTATGAGTTTGAGCACAACATAGACAGCCGCAAAGGAAATAATAAGCTTAAGAGTAAGCTTTGATATATCTGTTGTGGCAATACTTGTGATTTCCCTTACTATCATCGGCAGGACTATTTCACAGCCTGTTGTAAGCGCGGCACAAAAAAGGTCCAGGGCAAGGACTGCTTTATGCTTTCTGAAGTATGGGAGAAAGTGTTTTTTCAGCATACCTTTTTTTGTAGTTTTCATAATGTTCCATCCTGTTTTAAGTCGTTATTGCAATTCAAGTGAGTCATATCTCTCACGAAGGATATATAAATCTGAAGAACTGTATTTTTCCACTTCATCTATGATGATTTTCGCTCCGTTTACCGTAGCTTTATCGTGGTCCGCTTCAGCTTCAAGTATTCTACGTGCCTCAATAATATCCTGCATTGTCTCAGTGAGCTTCTCATCTGAAACTTCACCTTCACGGTAGTCTTCAAAGAGTGCGCGTACCTTCAGAGCCTTAATCATACTGCCTCTCTTGGTTTCGTCAAGGTCATAGAATATAAAGGGTATAAGAGACATAAGGGTACCGATAATGCCGCAGATAATGGTAACTTTAACTATGGGGTTGCGGAAATCGCTGTTATAGAAGTCCTCATAGTTATTGGTAAAGCCAAAACTCTTGAGTATAAGCGGCATAGCATAGCCCGTTACCAGAGAAATAGCCGAGGTCATAAGAGTACCTGTCTGAGTAATGAAGCCCTCAAGTCTGTCTCCGGTTTTATACTGCTGATAGTCCATCATATCCGCATTCATTGCCGGAAGATATATAATTGAAAGTGCACCCACCATATCCTTAAGAAAGATAAATACAAAAACAAGAATATAATTTTTATAGCAAGCAAGCATCATTATAAGGCAGAAAACCTGAGCACCAAGAGAGAACAGACAAATTTTCTTCTTGCCGAATTTGTTCATAAGAGGTGCAGCAAGAGCCATACCGGGAGTAGAAGCCTCGCCTTTAATGACAATCATAAGAGAGTAAAGCCCCGGGTTGTTCATACCGTAATAGAATATCCATGTGAAAACGTTATGTACCTCGTTTGACAGAAAGCCGAGCCATCTTGAGGAGTTGACTATCCAGAAATATTTGTTTTTTGAAACCTTTCTGAATCCTTCCCAAAAGCCCATTTTCTGCACATAGCTTTTGGGTACTATAATTCTTTCCTGTGTGCCGAAAACACAGAACATACTCACAAAGATACCGAGTATGCAGAACACAGGGAAAGCAACTCTGTAGGTATGTATATCTTCAAGCTTGCCAATAAGGGGCAATACGGGGTTGATAACCGTCGGAGCAAAGGAATAGACAATTGAGCTTATCTCGATTATCCAGCCTCTTTCGGCAGAGTTTGGAGAGAGCACCTGAGCAAGACCGGCGTAAGCTGATTGATAGAAAGGCGAGAAAAACTGCAGAAGATTGAAGAAGATGAAAACCGCCACACACTTCTGCGAATAACTCATAGTCTCATAGGGCATATATACAAATGCAATAGCACTCAGTGCCGTTGGCAGACCGAGATAAAGCAGATAGGGTCTGAACTTACCCATCTTGCTTCGGGTATTGTCAAACATCATAGCCTTTACAGGAGCAATAAGCAGACTGAATATAGTTGTCAGAACATTCATAGTCTGCAGGTCAATGTTCTCAATGCCAATAGACGCACCGACTATCATATTACCTGAAGCAAGAGCAATCTGACCCACAAGAGAATAGATGAAATACACACCGGCACCGCCCACAGAGTACGCAGCAATTTCTTTAAAAGGCACATATTTGCCTGCGGGGGGAGTTTTCCAATATGATTTACCTTCATGAAACTTCTCTTTGACAAAAGCTAACCCTTTTCTGTTTCCTGACATATAATTCTCTCCTTTTTCCTTTAACAGCTTTACATACTAATTTTATCATTTTTGTTTCATCTTTTCAATAACTAAAAACAAAAAGACTGCTCTTTCGAACAGTCTTAAGGTGAATATTTTAAATATCAGCCGAAGAATGCAGTGTGTACTGCTGAAACTGCCTTGTCAGCAAGTGTCTTGTCAATAAGAACGCTGATTGTGATTTCGCTTGTGGAAATCATGCTGATGTTGATGCCTGCCTCATAAAGAGCACCGAACATCTTTGATGCTGTGCCTGAATGTGACTGCATACCTGCACCGACAATTGAAATCTTAGCTACGGTTGTGTCGCTTGCAACAACTGCGCCTTCCATTGAGAAGATATCCTCAAGAATTTCAACTGCTTCGTCTGCGTGTGAAGCTGCACAGGTGAAGGAAATATCCTTTGTGCCGTCACGGCCTACTGACTGAAGGATAACGTCAATGTTGATACCCTTCTGAGCAAGTCTTGAGAACATCTTGAATGCGTTGCCGGGAATGTCCTTCATACCCACAACTGAGATTCTTGCGATATCTGTATCTTTTGTTACGCCTCTGATTAACATTTTTTCCATTTTAGCTACCTCCCTGACGATAGTACCGGACTCTCTTACAAGACTTGAGAGCACTTCTAATTCTACATTGTATTTTTTTGCCATTTCAACACTGCGGTTGTTGAGTACCTGAGCACCGAGTGTTGCGAATTCGAGCATTTCATCATAAGTGATGTCCGAAAGCTTCTGTGTGTTTGCAACCTTTCTGGGGTCGGCAGTGTAAACACCTGAAACGTCGGTGTAAATCTGACAGCGGTCAGCGTGAAGAGCAGCTGCAATAGCAACGGCACTTGTGTCTGAGCCACCTCTGCCGAGGGTTGTAAGGTCGTCGTATTTATTGAGTCCCTGGAAGCCTGCAACGATTATGATTTTTTTCTTGTCAAGCTCACTCTGTAATCTTTCCGTATTAATTTTACGGATTCTTGCCGTACCGTAAGCCGAGTCTGTTTCGAAGCCTGCCTGCCAGCCTAAAAGTGAAACCACGGGATAGCCGAGCTTTTCAATAGCCATTGCAAGAAGAGCGATTGAAATCTGCTCACCTGCTGTAAGGAGCATATCCATTTCTCTCTTGGAGGCCTTAGGGTTGATTTCCTTTGCCTTGTCGATTAAATCGTCTGTTGTATCGCCCTGAGCTGAAACAACAACGATAACATTGTTACCCTGCTTATATGTGTCTGTTATAATACGGGCAACATTCATGACTCTCTCTGCATTGGCAACAGATGAGCCACCGAATTTCTGTACTATGAGTGCCATATAAATCCTCCTGATTTATTCCAATAAAAATATATATGAATTAATAATCTGCGGTTCTGATAGTATTGAGAACAGCAATATTAAGACTTTCAAGGGTTGCTCTGAGGTCTTTTTCTTTTCCTGTAGGTGTTACGAAAGCAACTTCATTTTCAGCCTGACCGACTCTTTCAAGCCATGTAACACTGCCAAAAGCTTTTTCGATTGCCTCTTTGTCTTCGGTTTCAGCTCTTACATAAAGAGCAGTTTCACATTCGAGATAATTTTCAATATATCCGTCTTTCTTGTCGTCCCAGCCGAAGAACTTTCTGTCGGTGTCATAGGAAGCACAGTCAATAACATCGCCTACAACTGCGGAAGCTGTTGCAAGAGAGCCTGCTCCCTTACCGTACATAAGCACATCGCCTGTAGCGTCACCGCGTACAAGACAGGCATTGAAAACGCCGTTTACGCCTGAGAGCATACTGTCGTTTTTGATAAGACAGGGTGAAACCATAACGAGAATCTTGTCATCGGAAAGCTTCTTTGTTCTTGCAATAAGCTTGATAACGCTGTCATAAGAAGCAACAAAAGCTACGTCCTCGAGAGTTATCTTTGAGATACCCTCACTGTAAACGCCGTCGGGATATACGTGATAGCCGAAAGCAAGGGAAGCGAGAATGCAGATTTTTCTCATTGCATCAAGACCTTCAACGTCTGCTGTGGGGTCTTTTTCTGCATAGCCCTTATCCTGAGCAAGCTTCAGAGCCTCGTCAAAGCTCATACCGTCCATTATCATTTTAGTAAGAATGAAGTTAGATGTTCCGTTAAGAATACCTGCAACTTCACTTATTCTGTTACCTGCAAGGCATCTGCTCATAGGTCTGATGATGGGGATACCGCCGCCTACGGATGCTTCAAAGAGGAAGTTGACATTATTTTTCTTAGCCGCTTCGAGAAGCTCATAGCCCCTTGTTGCAACAAGCTCCTTGTTTGATGAAACAACGTGCTTACCTTTATTCAGACAAGCGAGCACGAAATCGAAAGCAGGCTTCACACCGCCCATTGTTTCAACAACAACACCGATAGAATCATCGTTTAAAATATCATCAAAATTTTTGGTGATTATATTCTCGTATTCGTTTCCCGGAAAGTCTCTGATATCGAGGATACGGCTTACCTTCAAAGGCACATTACTGTTCTTTAAAATCGAATCCGAGTTATTTTTTATAACCTCAGCTACGCCTGAACCGACAACGCCGAAGCCTAAAATAGCTATATTCATACCTTTTCCACTACCTTTCTACACCGTTCCCAGTGTAAAATATACAATATATAATATCACATTTTTTCAATTAATTAAAGTCTTTGTTAAAAAATTTTTTTAATTTGTGAAATCCATTGATTTTTTGGTGCTGATAGGTTAGTATAATATCAATATATTACAAAGATATTAAAGGAAGATGAGGTGTTTTAAATGGCAGAAACCGAAAGAAAGCGCAAATGGATAATAAACGTAGCTTTTTATGCTATGCTTCTTGTTCTCGGTTTTCTCTTTTACAAGTACGCTTTCGGCGTGTGCTTTCCCATAATGTTTGCGTTTTTTGTTGCAGTAATACTGCAAAGGCCCAAGAATTTCATCATAAAAAAGACAGTGCTGAAAAAGGGCTTCGCTTCAACTATATGTGTTTTTGCCCTAATGCTTATTGCCGCTGCAATAGTGGTACTCATAGGTGTAAGAGCCGCCGAAGAAATAAGAGGCTTCATAAACTATGTAATGCTTCAGTTTCAGAATATCGATACCATCGTCAACAATATAGAAACCTCTCTTCTCTCTTTCGCAGGCAAGCTCCCCGAATTCATCAGCGAAACTGCCACTGAGGGTATCTCTACACTTTTTACACAGCTTCGTGAATTCCTCGCAGGTACCAACACTGAGCTTCCCGAACAGATTACAGGCACTCTGGGCGGCATCAACCTTTCCTGGATTACAACACCCATTACGGGCGTTATCTCGACTGCGAGCCGTATCCCCTCAATACTTATAAGCATAGTCGTAACAATAGTTTTATCCTGCTTTATGACAGCTGACTATGACCTGATAACAAGATTTGTTTACTGTCAGTTTCCCAAAGAAAAACGTAAAGACTTAACAAGAGCCAAACAGCTTTTAAAGCTGAATCTCGGTAAAATGGCAAAAGCCTACGCCCTTATTATGCTCGTTACCTTCACTGAGGTTTTCATCGGTCTTACAATCTTCAAAATGCTGGGACTCTTCCAATCAAACTATATAGCTGTTATCGCCGTCGTAACTTCAATCGTTGATATCATACCCGTCCTCGGCACGGGTACAATAGTGCTCCCCTGGGCGGCATACAGTCTCATCGTCGGCGATTACGGTATGGCAATAGCTCTGCTCATTCTTTACGCCGCAGTTACGGTAATAAGACAGATTATTGAGCCGAAATTAGTTGCAGGACAGCTTGGTCTGCCGCCTTTTGTTACACTTATTGCTATGTATCTCGGTCTTAAGATTTTCGGTGTGCTGGGCGTATTCGCACTGCCGATTATCGCCATTATGTTAAAGCTTCTCAACGACGAGGGTATCATAAATCTTTGGAAATCACCCACAAAGGTTATGGCTGAGGAAGCCGAAAACAATCAGCACCAATAAGCAGAGCCCGACACATCTGAAAGGATTATTTATATGACAAACAATACCTTCCAATGGATGCCTCTTGACAATGCGGGAAAGGTTTTCCCGGGACAGAATACAAACCGCTGGTCAAATGTTTTTCGTTTGTCCATACAGCTGAAAGAAGAAATCGACCCTGAAGCTTTAAAGATTGCCCTGAGTAAAACCCTCAACAGAATACCGAGCTTCAGAGTGAAAATCCGGAGTGGCTTTTTCGGCAATTATTTCGAGGGAAATGAAAGAGATTGTCCCGTTAATCACGATATAAAAAACCATTGCTACAGAATCGGCTTCAAGGAAAACAACGGTTATATCTTCAGAGTTTATTACCACAAAAGCCGCATCAGCATTGACATATACCACGCTTTATGTGACGGCTACGGCGGTGCTGTATTTCTTTTCACTCTCGCAGGTGAATATCTCAGACTCAAAGGTCACAGCATATCACACAATCAGCTTGTTCTTGATGTAAATGAAGCACCGAAATCCGAAGAGCTCGAGGACGCTTACGAAAGATACGCAACTTCAAAGGACAGCACAAAGCTGCTTGAAACCCCTGCCTACCATAAGAGAGGTACGAAGCTGCCTTTACACCTTTGCAATTACACGAGTGTCATTATGTCCTTTAAAGAACTTCACGCCTTAAGTAAAAGCTACGGTGTAACAGTTACGGAGCTTTTAGCTTCAATTCTTCTCGACATTCACTACAGAAAGCAGCTCAGTGAAGGTAAGACACGTAAAGATGTCAGCGTGCAGATTCCCGTAAATCTCAGAAAGGCATTTCCAAGTGAAAGCCTCAGAAACTTTGTAATTTGTCTCACAGTAAAAATGAGTCCCCGCAAGGGTGAATATGCCTTTGAGGAAATACTCAGAAGTGTCAGCACGCAGCTAAAGCAGGTAAACAATCAAAAAGATCTTCACGCCTACATAACACAGACAGTTAACCTTCAGACAAAGGCTCTGAAGTTCGTACCCTTAGCCATTAAAAATTCCGTAGTCAAAATCAGTTTCAGCTTCGGTGCAGAATTTTCCACAACGGTGCTTCTTTCAAACCTCGGCCCTATAAGCGTTCCTGAGGATATGAAAGAGCACATTGAAAGATGCTTCTTCTATACGGGTCCGGGTCTTGTCAACGGAGCGCGCTGCGGTGCTATATCCTTCGGTGACAGTTTCTCGCTGACCTTTTCCAACTGCTATGAGGAAAGGGATATTGAGACAGAATTTCTGAGACGGCTCTCTGAGCTCGGCATTTCCGCAACTGTAGAAACAAACAGAGACTCCGATTACAGCGACATTGAGGGCGTAACAATCGGCGACAGCGAGGCATATTCCGACCAGGTGTTTATCCCCTCAAAGCAGGACAGACTCCCGAGTCTTAAAAACACGGATATCGCCTTTAAAGAGCGAACGAAAAGAGCTTTCCATCTTTAAATAAAGAAACCCCGGCAGAGATGTCGGGGATTGATTTTTCTATAGTATAATTTCTGTTTTAAAATATTTTTCCTGGAACTCAACCTGCTTCATTATGTCTTCTTTAGTAAATGTGATATTTTCAGGTGCAACAACCCACTTTTCTTCAATATCATCTACTCTTTTTATTACAGCGATTATTCTGCCCTCAAATCCACTTACAGGCTCACTGACACCAAGAACATAAGCGTCCTGCTCCTCACCGTCAGGAGCAATTATGCCTTCAGTATATCCGTAGTTAACCGGATATACCAGGTCTTTGTGTTTCGGGTGGCAAGTCCCCAAGGGTCTGTCGATTATAACTTTTACTTTCTTACCTAACATTGCGAGCACCTTCTTAAATCAATTAAGATATTATATTTTCTATAAAATTATAGGGCAATTTTGATACCTCTAATGATGCATCGCCGTTGGCAATATGATATTATACTTCGCATAATGATGTTGCTCCCGAAGGTCGCAATGATGTGATGTTTGCCCATAACCATTAGAGAAGCGACATTATTCACGAAGTGAACATCATTGTAAAACAACATCATTTGCCAAAGGTAAACATCATTTCCAAAAATAAGAGACTTGCCGAAGCAAGTCTCTTATTTTTGGAGCGGATGACGAGGCTCGAACTCGCTACCTCCACCTTGGCAAGGTGGCGCTCTACCAGATGAGCTACATCCGCACAAACAACATTTGCAATTATATATCAGTAAATCCGTTTTGTCAAGTGTATTTTATAATTTTTTTATTTATAATTTAGAAATACTGCATTGATTAAATTGGCAAAAAATAGTATAATTTTTTTATCACATACACGGAGGTACAGTGTTATGAAAAAATTTATTGCGATGCTGCTTGCGGCGGTTGTGCTGTTTTCCTGCACATTCGGCGTTGTTGCCGCTGAAGCAGACAGCAAGGTTGTTCCCGTGGTTATAGTCCGCGGTATGGATTTTGGCGGTCTTATTATTGACCAGGGCACAGAAAACGAAAGACCCGCACTTTCCGTTGAAGCAGGTCCTATAGTTCTCGGTGTGTTCAAGGCTTTGTTTATGGGTTTGTTCGGCGGTATGGACGGTCTGGTTGACGGTGTAATCGACATAGTCGGCGGCATTTTTGCTCCCCTTGCCTGCGATGCAAACGGTAACACAATTGAAAAAATTACTGTTAAAGAATTTCCTAAGGCTATGAGTAACTACCCCGAAGAAGTTG
>JAZSMR010000053.1:0-2763 GCA_045535965.1 Acutalibacteraceae bacterium | reverse complement strand
TACACATCTATATATTAACCTATTTAAAAATAACAAATTTATGTTTTTTTAGTTACATTGGTTTACAAATGCCTCTGAACCCTTATAAACTCTAGGTTTTTATGTCAACTAACTTGTCATCTAGCCTTGATTTTTGTCTACTTTCTTGGTTTACAATTCCGGTGATATAAACTCTTTTTTCCAATATCTCTGCGCTCTGCACTTTAGAATCTTCTTCCTCCGCCGCCGTGGCTTCTGCCGGATGAGCCTCTGTGTACTGACGAACCGCCACCACCCGAAGACGTTGACTTGGGTCTCGGAGTCTTGCGGACATTTCTATAAAGGAAGGTGTCACTCTTTGCAGTTATGTTCATATTGTCAACATAAGCCGCCGCATTTGCCTGTCTCTTGACCGTTTTAAGTCCCGAAGCAACGCCGAGCATAATAAGAAACGCTAAAATGAAACCGATAGCAATACTGCCGGGAATCCATACAGCGGGTACATTGCCGACCATTGGTGACGTTGAGCCCGAATCATAATAGAAGTCATCTGAGCCGTAATATCCCCCGACATCGCCGTTTTCATAGTCTGTGAATACCTCTTCACATTCGTCGGCGAATGTCTCGAAAGCCCAATAATAATTACCGTACTGAAGGTCGGAAATCATCAGGTCGAGTATTCTGTCGATTTTGTAGTCCGCGAACTTGTAAATTGCTGAGCCGTGAGTGGTTATGTATACCTCTCTGTCACCGGATACACCGTCTTTATAGAGGACAAGAAGTCCGTCATCGTTTTCACCGTATCCGAAGCCGTTATAGTCATAATAGTCATCGGCAAAGGCCTGAGCTGACATACCCTCGAGGCTGTTTACGGTTACAACACCGATTTCGGCATCATACATAAAGCCTATTGTTTCGAGTCTGTCTGTAAGAAGCATTTCTTCCTCATCGGTTAAAAGGTCAGACTCGTCAGATACGAGAGGTACTATTCTCTCCTCGGGTATAACGCCGTATTCATAGGTTGCAAAGGTAAGGAGTGAGAGACTAAGACAAAGCATTAAAGCTACAGTCAATACTGCAAATATTTTTCTTTTCATATTCCCCTACCCCCTTACATAAATGTGAACCATGCCCATACGGCAACATAAGTCAGGACGCTGAGACCTGCACCGAGTAAAGCTGTCCATTTGGCAAAAGCTTTTTTATCAAGAGGCAGGTCACCGACAAACTTGCCTGTCTGACCGTTCATTGCAAAGATATATTTCTTATCCTGCCAGGTTGTGTTGAGTATCCATACAGGATAGAGAGCGTATTTATATGAGCCCGATGCAACGTTAACGTTGGAATTTACCTTGCTTACCACTGTATAGCCCGGGTCAATTGTGCGTCTGAGTCCCTCAATAGCGCTGTTTTTTATTCTCTCGTTAGCTCTCGGGATACTTGCCTCTAAGTCTACATCATACTTGTCTGCATAGAAGCCTGCAAGATAAGAGGGGTTAAAGGGTACGCCGTAATCGTCAACGTGGAAGGGCTCGATAGACTCCATTAGAGCATCATCCATTTTTGATGAGCCGTCAACGGGTACGTGGTTGAAGTCCATATTACCGCTTCTGTGAATTGAGTAGTTCTTTGTTTCAGTATAGTTATAGTTGCTGTCTGCCCAATGACGTACTTTCTTACCGCTGAAGTCGGCACTTGCATCAGCTCTGCCCGAGAAAAGCCAGTGAGGCACATATATACCCTTGATCTCATCGATATGATTCTGCTCCTTGAAGACCTTGGGAAGAAGCTTCTTTTTGCCTATAAATCTCAGATACATTTCCTTGGCGGCTTTCTTATCAAGCTTAAATGGGATTACAACATCAGGCTTCAGGTCTCCTGAGAAGTGGCCTGTCATAACTGTTGGGTTGCCGCAGAATGGGCAGGTAGCAGCACCCGTTGTGCTGTCGGTTACAATTTCACCTCCGCAGGAATTGCAGGTGTAAACCACCATATTTTCGGTTTCGCCCACTTCCCACTGAGCGTTGTCTTTTTCCCAGTTTATAGACTCTTCGTCGGTATCGGGTAAGTCTGCGGTTTTATTGAGTGCATCAATGTCAAATTCAGTGTCACAGTAGGGGCACTTGAGCTTCTGGGCACCTGTGTCAAATTCTACTGCACCGCCGCAGCAAGGACATTTCTGCTGTAATAAGGTTGACATATTATCAACTCCTTTAAAGATTATTCAGCGTCGTTTTCGTTAAATATATCGCCGCATTCAGGACAGAACTTGGGAGGATTCTTCGGGTCCTCGGGCTGCCAACCGCATTTATCGCATCTGTAAAGAGGTGCATCAGCAGGCTTCTTAGCTCCGCACTCGGGGCAGAACTTACCTTTATTCACTGCACCGCATGAGCAGGTCCAGCCTTCAGCTTCCACGGGTTTCGGTGCACCGCACTGTGAGCAGAATTTGCCTGTTACTACTGCTCCGCAAGCACATTTCCAGCTGCCTTCTGCCGGAGAACTCTGCTGAGCTACCTGAGCCATCTGAGCCTGCTGCTGAGCAACGCCTGCGTTATACATTGCCATAGGGTCAAAGCCTGAGTTTGTTCCCATAGCAGCATTCATACCCATAAAGCCCATCATAGCGCCGTTGGGGTTAGATGCTGCAGCTTCCATTGCTGCTGCTCTTGCATCTGCTTCTCTGCCTGCCATCATAAAGGGATTGGAGCCCATTGCCACAGCATCTTCCATCATCTGAATCTTAGCTCTGTCTGCATCATTAAGCTTAATGGGATTAAGAGC
>JAZSMR010000075.1:0-3454 GCA_045535965.1 Acutalibacteraceae bacterium | reverse complement strand
CAGAACTTCTACGCAAAATGAAGCACGAAAACGACACAACAGCCCGAAATGAACTCATCGAGCACAATCTGCGGCTTGTATCACACATCATCAAAAAGTACTATGCAAACTATGACGAACAGGAGGACTTGATTTCTATCGGTACTATAGGACTAATAAAAGCTATTGACAGCTTTGATGCGGATAAGGGTACGAGACTCGCGACTTATGCTGCAAGGTGTATTGAGAACGAAATCCTTATGCACTACCGAACCCGTAAAAAAGACACTAATACCATCTCCGTAAACGAACCTATAGATACAGATAGCGAAGGTAATCCTCTCACTCTTATTGATATCATAAGCACTGATGACACTATCTGCGATGATATTGATTTAAAAAAGAAAAGCGCCCAGCTCTACAGCTACATTGATTCAATTGAGTCCGAACGTGACAGAAAGATTATCATTTTACGCTATGGCCTTTATAATCAGAAAGAAATGACTCAGAATGAAATTGCAAAAGCTCTGGGTATTTCCCGTTCTTATGTATCTCGTATCGAGAAGCGAGTTATAGAGGAACTAAGGGAAAAGTTTTCTGTATGACGAAAAAGTACCGCTACACTTTGTAACGGTACTTGAATTTATATATCAGTATTTAGGCGGCTTCTCAAATGAAATTTTGCCCATCTTTCCCCCGCGGTACTCGTCAAGAAGCATAACGGAAGCTCTTTCGGTGTTGACCTCACCACCGCGAATAAGCATACCGCGCTCTCTGCCGATTTCCTCAAGAATCTCCCAGGGCATAGCCGAGTGAATGTCGTCTATATTTTTGAGCTTATATCTGCCTGTGAGCTTGTCTTCATAGCCGTCAACAAGAACCTCGATGAGTCTCACAGCCATAGTTTCAATGTCGGTCACCTCGTCCTTGACCGAGCCGATAAATGAAAGTCTGTCACCCACAACAGGGTCGTCAAACTTCGGCCAGAGTACACCGGGAGTATCAAGCAGCTCGATACCTCCGCCGATAGCAAACCATTGATTGCTACGTGTGACACCCGGCTTGTCTGCAACCTTGGCTCTGTTTTTGCCAGCCATACGGTTGATGAAAGAAGATTTACCCGTGTTAGGAATACCCACGACCATCATTCTCAGAGCCTTACCGGGCATACCGCGGTCTTCGTTTTTCTTTATAGTATCCTTGAGCACTTCTCTGACAAGGGTGTGATATTGGCTAAGACCCTTACCGCTGCGACAGTCAACCGGTATTGCATACTGACCTTTGCTTTTAAAGTACTCAACCCACTGTCTTGTTATATTATCGTCAGCCATATCGCACTTATTGAGAAGCACTATTCTCGGCTTTTTCTGAGTCAGCTCATCAAGCTCGGGATTACGGCTCGAATAAGGTATTCTCGCATCCAGAAGCTCTGTCACGGCATCAACTAATGGTAAGCTTTCTTTTATGAGACGGCGGGTTTTCGCCATGTGGCCGGGAAACCACTGCACTGTCTGTTTCTGCTGGTTTGCCATTATAATTCTCCCCTCTTTCAAAACAGGACTGATATGTTACCTATCAGTCCCTTTAAGTCTATTATTCAACTTTCCATTCAGAAAGCCTGTAAAATCTAAATTCTTTGTTTTCTTTGTCGTAATTCAATATTTTCAATTTTGCCACACCGAATATATATTCTTCTCTGATAAAGCCTATCTTATCGCTTCGGCTGTCGGTGGAACCCTGCCGATTATCGCCCATTACGAATATATGACCCGACGGTACCGTTACGGGAAACTGTACATTTCCACTGTTAAGAGTACGATTGTTTATATACGGCTCATCAAGGAGCACACCGTCAACAAAGACATCACCCGTATTAAAATCAATATCTACTGTTTGATTTTCAGTTGCTATGACACGCTTTATAACAGCGTTGCCGAAAGCATTGGGCTGAGTGGAAACTATGATATCCCCCTGCTCAGGCTCTGTGCAAAAAGCAGTGATAACAAGTCTGTCACCGTGCTGTAAAGTCGGCAGCATAGATGTACCGTCGACAGCTATACTCTTGACACCGAAAGTATACATCAGCACTATTACAACCAAAGCACCCACAAGGCTCATCATAGCCTCGTAGAAGTTTAAAATAAGCTTTTCTTTAAAGGTAAGCTCACTTGCTTTTTTCTTTGATATATCACCGACCATAGGAAAACCGCCTTGCTGTGTTTATTTTACCTTCCATTCAGAGGGACTGTTAAATTTCATAGCACCTGAATACTGGTCAACTGCGAACACCTTATACTTAACAACACCTAAGATGTATTCTTCCTGAACGAAGCCTATCTTATCACTGCGGCTGTCTGTTGAGCCCTGACGGTTATCGCCCATTACAAACACGTGGTTTTCAGGTACGGTAACAGGGAACTGTACACCCTCGTTATTGAGAGTGAGGTTGTTTATATAAGGCTCGTCGAGCTTTACGCCGTCGACAAAAACGTCACCGTTACTGAAGTTTATATCTACTGTCTGATTTTCAGTTGCGATAATACGCTTGACAATAGGCTCATTGAAGTAGTTGGGCTGTGTTACGATAACAACCTGGCCGTACTTGGGCTCGCTGTCAAAAGCGGAAACAATAAGCCAGTCGCCGTCGTGAAGAGTAGGCACCATTGAAGAACCGACAACGCCTACAACTCTGAAAATGAAAGTGAAGATAATCATTATCGTCACAAGAGCCGTAGCCAGTACGGAAACGAGGTCATAATAATTTATATGAAGCTTATCTTTAAATGTAAGCTCTTCTTTTGATTTGAGTGTAATATCTTCCATTTGAGTCACCTCGAAGTAATGATAGTAAATTAAATTTAAACAGGGTTTAAATTTAACAATTAGCAATTAGTAATTAGTAATTAGTAATAAGGGTCGCTTCGCTCCAAAAATATCCGTTTAACCTTTATGTAATTCTTAAAAAACATTCCGCCAAACCGCTGAGTTCAATATTAAATCCTTTATAATCGATGAAAGTCGGTATTTTTACCTTACTTTCTATGCGGGTAAAATTTATGTATCAGCAAGGAGTAAAGCCGCGACCGCATTGCTAATTGCTCATTGCTAATTACTAATTTTTGTCAAGCAAAAACAAAAGGAAGGTATAAACCTTCCTTCCATTTGCGATGTTATCAGCCGATCTTTTCCTTAACCTTAGCTGACTTACCAACTCTGTCACGAAGGTAATAGAGCTTGCTTCTGCGAACCTTACCGTTTCTGACAAGTTCAACCTTAGCTACGTTAGGTGAGTGTACAGGGAATACTCTTTCAACACCTACGCCGTATGATACACGACGAACTGTGAATGTTGATGATACACCGCTGCCCTTAACTGCAATGATTGTACCTTCGAATACCTGAATTCTTTCTCTTTCGCCTTCGCGAATCTTAACGTGAACACGAACTGTGCTACCGATGTTAAGTTCAGGTGCTT